>JAJRDJ010000292.1 GCA_028678445.1 Methylococcaceae bacterium | reverse complement strand
TTCGGAAGCCGAGCCGACATCCAACTGCAGGTACTCATAGGCCGGGGCGACGCTCCTTTCCTCTCCCGTCGTGTCCCGTTCGAAGTAGCGGAACAGCGTGTCGGATTTCAACTGGAACTCCGCCGCCGTTGTCACTGCCGGCAAACAAAGGAAGAGTGTCAAGGCCAAGCCCCACGCACACCTGCCGTGCCTTCCTGTCACCATAATACCTCCCGAAATCCTGCTCACTCAAAATCGTTACAGATGCCGCCTTGCCACCATCAATGCTTCAGGTTGTCACATCTCCACGCTGCAAAGGGCAGACAACAATGCAGTATAATATAAATGATAATGTCTTGTTATCAAGTCGTAAAAGAAAGAAGTGCCCGGCTAGAACCGCAACAGAGACCGATTAATTACCCTCCTCATGTTCAACCTGCCCCGAAATACCCTTGCCTTGTTGGGCCAGGGTTTCAACCTGGAAGCGAAGCAAGGCATTGTCCTGACTGAGGTTCTTTACCTGGTCCGCAAGCTGGGAAATCTTGATGGAGAACTGCACCGCCACCAAGGCGAGGAAAACCAGCGCACCGATAAACAGGATGGAGGTTGGGAACCCGGCTCCGACCCATAAGGTGAAGGCGAGCAGCCAGTCATACTTCAGCACCAGCACGAACATAACAATACTGGTGGTCAGCCACAGGACTGAAAATTCTTCGTGCAGTTTGCGGCGGCGCACCAGGTCGATGATGACTAAAAAAACTACAACACAAATAAGCAGGGCAAATACTTGTTGGCGAAAAGGCATGGTCAACTCCAGAAGGGGAAATACCGTCAAAATGGCGAATAGGGTTTTCTCAACAACGTCACCACAATGGAGAGCAACATTTTATAGATGTAGTAGAACGGCTTCCAGCCATCGTGCATCGACTTTCCTTCAGCGTTGGCGTACATCCGCACCGGCACCTCGCGGATACGGAATCCGGCGCGATGCAGAGTGACAAGCATGTCGGCATCGGGGTAGTCACAGGGGAAAGCACCACTGGCAAAGAAGCTGAAGACCCGGCGATTGAAGGCCTGAAAACCCGAGGTGGAATCGGTGATGGGCTGGCCAATAAGCAACGAGACCAGGCGCCTGAAAAACCACATGCCAAAACGTCGCATCAGAGAGGGTTCGTAGCTGTTGCTGTCCAGGAAGCGGGAACCGAGCGCAAGGTCGGCTTCTCCGGCGACAATCGGTGCGAGCAGGGAGGGAATGCAGGCTGGTTCGTGCTGTCCGTCGCCGTCCATCTGCACCAGGAATTCGTAACGATTGGCGGCGGCAAATTTATAGCCGGTCTGTATCGCGACTCCATAGCCGAGGTTGAACGGGTGAGAGACCACCAGCGCCCCGGCCTCGGCCGCAGCCCGGGCGGTGCCGTCCCGGGAGCCGTCGTTGATAACGAGGACGTCACAGGCGGGCATGATTCTCCTGACGCTTCGCACCTGGTCGTTGATGCGAGCACCTTCGTTGTAGGCCGGGATGAGAATGAGGGTGTTGTGCACCAGGCCTTCTCCCCTCAAGATTTTCCGCAAATTGGGGCCAGCGCGTGGCTTTGAAACAAGAGGTTGTCCATGATCGTCTCTTTCACGGTTTCAGCCAGCGGTATATCAGGCGGGTCCGCCAACCAAGCAGACGGTGGAGCCGCACTGCCATCCTCCCCTTGATACCATGTTCAACAGCATGCTTTCTGGCTGTCGCCAAGGCCGCATCGAGCTGCGCAGTGGTCTGGCGGCTCCCCTTGGCTGCGCCATGAACCCGGAAATCCGCCAGGATATCCTTCAATACCAGGGGATCGGTCACCCTGGCAAAACGCAACCAAAGATCGTAGTCCATGTCAAGGTGCTTCTGGCTGTCGAGCCCCCCCGCAAGTTCCCACATGGCGCGATTCCAGAACACCGCCATCTGCGGGATAAAATTTTCCGTGAGTAACTTGACCTTGCTGAACCGCCGGCCCCGCCAGTTCTTGTAGCCGGCGATAAGGGGAGCATGGGGGCGGCCAGCCTCGTCGATGATTCCGGCCCGGCCATAGAGCCAGCGTGGCTGTGACGTGTTCAGCCAGTCAAAGACCAGTTCGAGCGCTCCCGACCGCAACCGGTCGTCGGAATTGAGCCAGCCGAGGATCCGGCCCCGGGTCATTGCCATGCCACGGTTGATGGCATCGGACTGACCTTGGTCGGCCTCGAAACAGAGGGACAGCCTGTCACCGTATTCCGCCTTCAGCCTCAGGAGCAACTCACGGGAGCCATCGGTCGAGCCCGGATCCAGGACCAGCAGTTCGACACCAAGAACCTGTCGGTCAAGCACCGAGCGGACTGCCTCCTCGAGGAACGCGCCCTGCTGAAAACTCGGCATGACCATCGAAACAAGGGGCTGATTGCTCACGGGGTCACCAGCTCCACCTGCTCCAGCAGAAAACCGGCTTGCCGCGGGCCTAACCGTGGATCGAGAGGAGCCACCCGCAGCGTACAGGCACAACGCAGTCTGACCTTTACCGGGATGCTCCCGGCCGAGGCCTCCAGCTCCAGAGTGAATCTGGCCTCGCTGTCGAGGCGCCCAGTCGTCGCGGTGCGCCCGTCAACTTGCACGGTGATCATCTGGCCGGCAATCCCCAGGTTCTTCCCCCGAACTTTAAGATAACCACTGCGGCCATCGCACGGCAGCCACAAGCTTCCGGCCCGTCCAACCATACCGTCGGACCAGACCCCCTGGACGTTCTGCAGCCAGCGCCGCAATTGCCGTTCGGCCATGGCGAGCATCGGCGCGGCAGGCCGTCTGAATGGCCCCGGCACGCTGTTTGTCATGACTGCAGGGGTGATCAGTTCGGCATTGTCGCAGCGCTTGCGCACCAGGGTGATGATGGCATGAGAGATCATGGCCGGCGAGTGCCAGGGGACTCCATGGCGGCTGAGGATCGCAGCGAGTTCCCGCAGCCGTCGCCACCCGCCAGTTGCGGTCTTGGTGTCGCCGTAGATGCGGCTTGCCGCCAGCACCCGGTCCGTGTAGGACAACGGATGGCGTTTCGCAAGGCGGATCCACAGCTCCCAGTCGAGCCCCCAGTGGAGGGTCTCGTCCAGCAGCCCCCCGGCAAAGAGCGCTTCACGTCGAAAAAAAACCGTCGGCTGC
>JAJRDJ010000291.1 GCA_028678445.1 Methylococcaceae bacterium | reverse complement strand
GATTCTTCACATCCCATAATTCATTATAACACATTGTTTTGTATAGCTTATAAGCGTTCCCGTTCAGGCACTAACTATCAGGGCGCTGACCACCTGGACTCCATCGCTGCGCTTGTCCCGGATGTAGCCGAACGGGCGCCTCCCCGCATCGGGCGGGACGCATTCGAAATACTGCTGGTCAGATCGTACAGGTTACGTCGAAGCGGGACTCGAAAGGCTCCATCAACGCCCGGTGGGATAGCTGAAAATCGCCGACTTGTGCTTCAACGACCGCTTCAGGCAGCGGTATAGCGTGTCCTTATGGGCCACGGCGAAATCCTCGCCCAGCACGTCCACCAGCGCTAAGCGATCCCACTGCCAAAGCGCCAGTCAGCAACCGACCCATTGCCGGGGATGATGCAGGCTTGACTCGCGCAAGCGAACCTGAACGACTGTGCAGTCCCACTCCCTCATTACGCGATCTTCCGCGAACAGCGTCATCTGCCGAGCACCGGCCTGCTTGCCGCCCATCACCGCGATGCGCTTGCATTAAGCCGCCTGCTGGCTGTCGCCGACCTCTCCCAGATACAGCACCTGGTGCCCTATACCGCGACCGCCGGCCTCCAGGCGATCCTCGACGATGCACCAGTAGCGATATACGTTGCCATCTTTCAAGCGGCGCTTGGAACGTAACAACAGGCCTACCCATGGTGGGCATAACCGCACAGCGGTCAACAACCTGGGTCGGCACGACAGGCCAATTTGGTGATGCTGGTGAATGGTGACCCTGATTCGACAAGGAATCACGTCGTAGCTCAGCGGAAAAGTCGGGGGGCACCGAGGCGAATAGCGAAAGTCGGGCTAATCGAGGTGGAAGTCCGGGAAACGGATTGTAAGAGGTTCCCATAAAGCGAATTACGGCGAAGCCGGTATCCTGGCCAGAGCAGTGCATAGCGCGATAGCGGTTCCGCTCATCGATTACGGGTATCCATGCGTCCATATCCGCGAGGATTCTATTCCACCCTTCGACAGACCAAGTTTTTTCAATGCCCCCCAGCGCCGCTGGCATCCGGCGAAACTTTTTTTACCAGCGGCATCAGCAACAGCGACAGAAAGAAGACCATCCCCAACCCGTGAAACAGCGAGTTGATGGTGATGACTTCGGCTTCGGTCATCACCAACTTATGAAGCTGCTTTAGTGCCGCCAGTTCTGGATCTGCCACTCCAGCATTGGCCAGTCGCTCCTGAAGTCCTCCGATCAGACTTTGTGCCTGCGGGGAACCCGGCGTCACGGCCTCGCGCAGCTTGGCGTAATGACCCTTGTTCCACTGGATCATCAACGTATTGGCGACGGCCAGGCCAATCGCTCCACCGAGGTTGCGCATGAGATTGTAGAGCCCTGAGGCGTTCTTGACTTCCTCGGGCGGCAGGGTGCCCAAGGCCAGTGAATTGATCGGCAGGAAGCAGAACATTAGCGCGAAGCCGCGCAGCGCTTGCGGCCAGAAGAATTCCCAGTAGCCGTCATCGTGCATCAGGTTGCCGTTCAGCCAGCACCCCAGTCCATACATAAAGAGCCCGGACGCCAGCATCAGCCGTGAATCCACGAACTTGGCTAGCGGCCCCGCCACAAACGCCGAGACGAACTGAAACAGCCCCGCCACCATGATGTACTGGCCAATCTGCAGGCTGTTCAGTCCCTTGACGCTGGCGAGGTATACCGGCATCAGGTAGATGATGGTGTATAGCCCGATACCCAGGATAAAACTGAACAAGCACCCCACGGCGAAATTGCCGTCCCGGAACGCCCAGAGATCGACAATCGGGTGCTCGGTGGTCAGTTCCCGGTAAAACATGGCGACACCTGCCAGCCCCGCCATCACACTAAAAAATACGATCTGTCCGCTTTCGAACCATTCATCACGCACCCCCTCCTCCAGCACATACTGCAGGCAGCCGAGGAATACGACGATGTAGAGGATGCCGCGAAAGTCGATTTTCTCCAGCAGCTCCCACTCGGGTTCGTCCACCCTTACAAACAGCAGGGTCAGCAGCGTCGCCAGTAAACCCGGCACCAGGTTGACCAGAAACAGCGCCTTCCAGGAGACGGCTTCGGTCAGATAGCCGCCCAGCACCGGTCCCGCCGTGGGCGCAACCGTCACGACTAGTCCCACCACCACCGTCATCGCCGGCTGCAAGCGCGGCGGAAACAGCGTGTAGATGACAGCGAAGACGGTCGGGATCATCGCACCACCAAAAAAGCCCTGCAGCCCCCGGAACACGATCATGGACTGGAGATCCCAGGCCAGTGCGCAGAATAAGCTCATCAGCGTGAACCCGGCGCAGGAGATGGCAAACAGATAACGCGTCGAGAGCGCGCGACTGAGCCAGCCCGACAGCGGAATGACGACCACCTCGGCAATCAGGTAGGCGGTTTGCACCCAGGTGATCTCGTCCCGCGTCGCGGACAGCCCCGCCTGAATCTGTTCCAGCGAACTGGCGACGATCTGGATATCGAGAATCGCCATGAAGATACCGAAGACCATAGCGATGAAGCCGATCCATTCCCTAGTGGTCAGCGTTCGCTCGTCCGTAGCGCTTGCTCCTGGGTCGGTATCCGAGACCGAAGCCAGCAGCGCCCCGGAATGATGTTCGGCCATAAAGGATTACCGTACCCGAACCTTCGCTGTTGCCGACAACCCTGGCCTGAGCCGCTCAAGGTCCGAGTCCGGCGCAAAGGCAATTTTTACCGGCACCCGGCGTACGATCTTGGTGAAATTGCCGGTTGCATTCTCCGGCGGCAGCAGGCTGAATTCCGAGCCGGAGGCGGGGGCAAAGCTGTCCACAGTACCCTTGAAATGCTCATTTGGGAAAGCATCCACCGCGATCTCCACCGGTTGCCCGGGGCGCATGTTTTCGATCTGGGTTTCCTTGAAGTTGGCCTCGATGTAGAGGCCTTGCTCAGGGATTAGATAAGCCAGCACCGTGCCGGGTTTGACGAGCTGGCCGATCTGCACGCTGCGATTGCCGATAATACCGGCCATCGGCGCCACCACGCGGGTATGCGCGAGGGCCAGGCGCGCCGTCTCCAGCGTCGCATCTATAGCCTTGATGCGCGCGCGGGCTTCGCCGATACGGGCCTCCAGGGCGGTCAACTGGCTTTGGGCTTCCTCACGGGCCGAATGAAATTTGTCCCGCTGGGCGCGGGCCTGCTTGAAGGCGGCATCCGCGGCATCGCGGGTCTGGCTGGAGACCGCCCCATCCGTCGCCAGATTACCAAAGCGTTTCAGATCCTTCGCCGCTCGCTCCAGACCCGCCTCGGCGGCGGCAATCTCGGCCTCCTGCGCCTGGATACGGCTTTTCTGTACCCGTTTGTCACTTTCCAGCGACTGAATTTGGGCCTTCTCGACCTGAATCTGCGCCTCGCCTTCGGCCACTTTCGCTTTGAAATCGGCGTCATCGATAACCACCAGCAAATCACCAGCCCGCACTTTCTGGTTGTTTTCGAAATGCACGGATTGCACGTACCCCGCTTCGCGCGGGCTGATCAGGCTCATGTGCGCCTTGAGATAGGTGTTATCGGTGCTCTCAAAAGGGAGGAAGGCGTTCTGCCAATACCAATAGATACCGGCTGCCGCACCCAGCACCAGGGAAAGAATCAGGAGAAATTTGAGCATGCGTAAGGGCCTGGATTTTTTTACTGAACGGTTTAGTTTATGATAAACGGCAAAGTCACTCCCCGCAATACACACACATCAGAACAATCGATGAACCGCGTCCTCAATCCCAAGCGTCAGGCCATCCTGGAGGCTGCCCGGCGGCTCTTTCTGGCCCACGGTTACGGCGGCGCCAGCATGGAAGCCATCGCCGAAGCAGCGCCGGTCTCCAAGCCGACGCTGTACAACCACTTTCATGGCAAGAACGACTTATTCGAGGCAGTCGTCGTCGGTCAGTGCGATGACCTGCTGAGCACACTGAGCCAGACCCAGACCGCCATGCCCGACCCCGTCACCGGGCTCAAGGCTATCGCTACGGCGTTCGTCGAGTTGCTCTATACCGAAGAGGCCCTCGGGCTCTACCGCTTGCTGATTGCCGAACAGCAACATTTCCCGGAACTGGGCAAGCGCGTCTACCGGGCCAGCGCCGAACCCGCGCTGCGCCAGCTATCCGCCTATCTCGCCGGACTGAACACCCGGGGGCAGCTGGCCGTCACGGATGCCGACACGTCCAGCCAGTTGTTGATCGGAATGCTGAAAGGCGACCAGCATTTCCGCTGCTTGCTGGGTCTCCAGACCGGTCTCACCAGCGCCGAAAAAAGGCATCTAATCGACTCCGCCGTCCACCTGTTTCTGCGGGGGCACGGTTATGCGCCCTAGAACGCTCGCCTTCTTAGTGTGCGCCGGCCTCTCTGGCTGCATGGTGGGCCCCGATTACCGGGCGCCAGATCCGGTTCTGCCCGATCGCTGGCAAGCCGCGCGGGACCCGGCCAATGCCCTGAAGCCCGTTGCGGCAAACACCCTGCAAACCTGGTGGAAGACGTTCAACGATCCGGCCCTGAACAGGCTGATGGACCGGGCGCGCCAGGGTAACCTGGACCTGAAGATGGCCTTTACCCGCATCGAACAGTCGCGGGCCGAGCGCCGCGCCAATCGGGCTGACTTGTTCCCGCGCGTCGGCGGAGCCGCCGCCGGCGCCTATCTGGACAACCTGATTCCCGGGCAAACGCAGGATGGCAATGCGTTTGGCTTGTTCCTGACCGGCTTCGATGCGATCTGGGAAATCGACGTGTTCGGCCGCCTGCGCCGCCGGCTTGAAGCGGCCACGGACATCACGGAAAGCGCGACCGAAGACTATCGCCAGGCCTGGGTGATCCTGTCAGCGGAACTGGCGCGGGAGTACACGGACTATCGCAACCTCCAGCTACAAGGGCGGATTACCGCGGCCAATCTCGCCTCGCAGCGGCAGACGCTGGGACTCACCGAGCAATTGTTTCGGGAAGGCGTAGGCAACCGTTACGATGTAGCGCGGGCCAGAGCCCAGACCGAAACCACGGCCGCCCGGCTGCCGCGCCTCGAAAGCCAGTTGACCGCCGTTCAACATCGACTGGAACTGTTGATTGGCACCAAACCCGGCGCGCTGCAAATGACGCTAGCCACGCCGGGCGCGGTACCCGCGGCCAGCAGCCGGGAGCTATTGACCACCCCTGCCGACACCCTGCGGTTGCGTCCCGACATCCGCCGCGCGGAACGCGACCTGGCCGCTGCCACCGCCACCCAGGGCGCGGCGATTGCTGAACTCTTCCCGAAGATTTCGGTGGCGGCCTTCATTGGTGTCCAGAACTCGGATCTGGAGACTTTGTTCCGTTCGTCTTCCTTTTCCTGGGCCAGCGGCAGCGCCATCATGCAGCCCATATTCAATTTCGGCCGGATCCGGGCCGGCATCGACCTCGCGGACGCCCGACAAAAAGAAGCCTATCTGAAATACGAAAGGACTGTTCTCGATGCCCTGCGGGAGACAGAAACCGCGATGACCGAATTCCTCAAGGAAGAGCACCGACGACAGCAGCTAAGCCGCTCCCTCAGCGATGTACAGGAAGCCTTGAGACTGGCGGAACTACGCTATCGGGAGGGGGTATCG
>JAJRDJ010000290.1 GCA_028678445.1 Methylococcaceae bacterium | reverse complement strand
TGGCGGCTGAATCGCGCCACGCTCTTGCACATCGGTCCGGGCAGGGGTGAACTCGGCCCCGCCTGCTGGGAAGACCGTGGCGCCGAAGCCTGTGTGCAAGGCAAGGCACGCGCAGCGGGCGGATGGCAGATGGCGGCCCGGCTCAGCGATTTCGGCCTCGAGCGGCTGCCGCCCTCGCTCCGCGGAACAACGCTGCTCAAGGGCACCCTTAATGCCGATGCGCAAGTATCCGGCCAGGGTGATCGTCTGACTGCCGGAAGTTTTGAGGTAGCGATCGCATCCGCGCTGATCGCTCCGCAAGGGGGTCAGACCATGCTGCGGTTCCGTCCGGAACCCCTGGTACTCAGGGGCGCGGTGACGGGGCGCGGAGCCGAGTTACGCCTGACCGCCGAACAGATCGGGTTTGCCTCGCTCCGGGCCGAGCTGGGGCTGGAGGGTCCGATAGTGTTAAGCCGACTACACCGCTTACCCATTGAAGGCGAGGCGCACCTGGAATTGCGGAATATCGGGGTGCTGATGCCATTGACGACGGATATTGAAAAACTCCAGGGCCGGCTGACGGCCGGTGTCCGTATCGCGGGAACTGCCGATCTGCCGCGTCTCCAGGTGCATGGCACTCTGTTCGACGGCGGTTTCAGTGTGCCCAGGCTGGGCATCAAGGTGCGCAGCATCAATGCCGATGCCATCAGCGGAGAAGGCAATCAACTCATGCTCACCGGGCGCGCCGTATCCGGTAGCGGTGAAATCCGTCTGGATGGCAGGGCCACGCTCAGTCCCCGCGATGACTGGCCGCTGCAGCTCACCGTGCGTGGCAAGCGGTTCCTGGCTGCCGATCTCCCTGAAGCAAGGGTGTATGTTTCGCCGGATTTGCTCATCGAACATAAAGCTTCACGCCTGAGCCTGACCGGCAAGCTGGCTATACCCGAAGCCACCATCAAGATTCCCGATGAGTCGGGTGCCATCAGGCTGTCCCGCGATGTCATCATCGTCAACGGCGACGAACCACCCGCAGTAGAGGCCAATCCGCTGGAGACCCGGGTGGAGGTGCTGCTCGGCGACAAAATCGATGTCAGTGGACCCGGCTATCACGCCCGGGTTGACGGACAGGTGACCGTGGAGCAGTCACCGGGCGGGGATGCGTTCGGCACGGGGGAAATCAGGCTTCATGACGGGCAATATTCCTTGTATGGTGTCGATCTGGAAGTCAATGGCGGCCTGCTGGTGTACGCGCGTTCAGCGATGGACAATCCCAATCTGGATATCCGGGCAGTCAGGAAGTCGGATGACGTAGTGGTCGGCGCCCAGCTACTGGGGACGCTGAACAAGCCGAACATCACGCTGTTTTCCGACCGGCCCATGTCTCAGAACGACATCCTGGCCTATCTGATCATGGGCAAGCCCATCGACCCACTCGCCCAGCAGGACGGTTCGGCTATGAAAGGGGCCGCCAGCGCGCTGGGTGGCTCGGCGGGTAGCGTGCTGGCGAAGGAGCTTTCCAACCGGCTGGGGCTCGGTGGTTTGGTTGATATCAGCATGCAGAGTTCGCTCGGCGCTGGCGGTCTCTCGCAGACCTATGGCGGCAGCGGACCCTGGGGCGACACCCAGGGCACGGCGCTGTTTCTCGGCAAATATCTGACCCCGAAGATTTATGTGCAATACGGCATGGGCCTGTTCCAGAACGCCTATGTGTTCCGCTTGCGTTATGATTTGACGCAGCGCTGGAAGGTACAGACCGAAACTGGCGAATTTAGCGGCGGCGACATCCTTTATCAGTGGGAAAATTGAACCGCGCGCCAGCGGCCCCCTGAATTTCTCTCATGAGCCCACCATGACTGCGTTTTTGAATTTTCTCGAAAAAATCCTCACCTGGTTCTTCTCGCTCGCCTTTGGCGCCTTGATCATTTATGGCGGGCTGCGCTACAGCCATTACCGGGAAGATGAGGCCAACCCCTGGGTGCAGGCACAGAAGAAAAATACCGCGGAGGCGTATCTGGATTTTCTTCGTGGCTGCCAATCCTGTCCCCAGCAACAGGCGGCCAAGAAGCAGCTTGATGAGTTACAAAGAGTCACGGGTCTTTTGTCACGCCTGGGCCAGGAGCATCTGCCGGCGCGAGCGGGTATTACGCTGCCGGTGTTCTCCCCGGATGGCAAGGTGATACTGGCCACCGGTGGCCGGGGTCCGGATTTCTGGGATGCCGAAACCGGGCGGCGGGACTCCCATGGTGACAAAACCTTCACCAGCCGCGGTGGGCGCGATCAGGTCGACGCGCTCGATTTCGCGAGGGATGGCCGCCGTATCGGCGCGGGCATGGCCGGGCGGGAAGGGGGGCGGCTGATGGTCTGGGACCTCACCACAGAAGCCCTGATCGCCGAGCATGAAGTGGAAGGTTTCGATGTCAAGACGGTGCTGTTCTCCCCGGATAGCGTCTGGCTGGGCTGGCGCGGGGAGGGTCCGGTTGGTTTGTGGAACCCCGTTTCGGGCAAGTTTCTCCGCAGCACCCACGCTGGAGTGACTTCCATCGGCTTCCATAATGCCCCGAATGGCCGCACCTATTTCATCACGGCGGCCGGGCGCGAATTGTCGACCTGGGAGATGACGAGCATGGAACTGGTGAAGGAGCAACGCATTGACTCAGACCGGCCGCTGCTGGGCATCAGCCGCGATGGCCGGGTCATTGCCTACTCGGACGGCAAGGTGCTGGAAATTTGGGATACCGTCACGGCAAAAGCCTTGGCCAGTCTGAGGGACCTGCAAGGGGATATCACCGCGTTTTGCCGGGACACGGCGACCGGGCGCATCGTCGTCGGCACCCAGGCGGGCTTTCTCTATCTCTGGGACCCGCTCGTATCCCCCCTGCCCCAGGGCCATGTCGCCGCTCACGAGGGTCCGATCGACGCAGTGTCCTGTGGAGCCGAAGCCCGCGCCGTATCCACCGGCTGGGATGGCGCCAAGGTCTGGAATCTGGAAAAGCTCAAGGTACGGCCCCCGGAAACCGGCCCGCGCCGGCATCGGTAGGGCGTGCCGAGGGTCCGGATCACGCTGCTTGCGGGCAGGGAGAGATATCAACCCCATGAGTGATTTGCCGTGGGCCGATGCAAGCCTTCGCGTTGTTACCTAACCTGACCCAAGGGCTTGGCCTGATCCCGGATGAAATCCCCGTTGAATGCGACCCAGAGAAATACAGCCAAGGCACTGGGCAGCACCAGGGCGAATGTGGTCTGAGCCAGCAGGTTCAGATGCGGGCTCCAGGGCAACCCGAACAGCCAGCGCGTGTCAGCGCCAATGTTGTGGAGCAAGGTCAGCGTGTTGTAGCCGGCGGAGACGAACATGGCAATGATTTCATAGATGAACAGCGCACCCAGCCCGGTTAGGAGGTCACGCCACCTCCTAAGGACCCCGGGGGTAGCCAGCATCAGTGCCAGGAACAAGGGGATGCCGCAGCTATAGATGAGAAGGTCGAGCGTGATGGTGGCCAGGAAACTCCCATCTCCCCCTCGCCGGGACATGGCGGCGGGGATTTCCAGGACGAATTCCAGCACCGCGGCTTTTTGCACCATCGGCACGAAAATCGGATAACTGGCATTGATAAGGAATTGCAGAATAAAACCCGCCAGACCGGCATGAGCCATGGCGGTGAAGTACCACGTGGCGTAAGAGACCGGTAGCCAGAGGAGTGTCCGGCCCAGCAATCGGGCGATGGCGGGATTCATGACACCGCCGGCCTGGCGCTTGGCTTGCCCAGCCAGTGCATCCAGACCAGGAAGATAATCAACGCATCGAGTATGATCAAACCCGGCCACACATAGAGGTGCGCGATGGTCAGCGCCTTTTCGCTCCACTCACCCAGATAGTAGAGACTGATGATGCGAATGATATTGAGCAGCTGAATGGCCATTACCCCCACCGCCATCCCCAGCAGTTTGCGCCCCCATGGCGCGGGATAGGCGAGGATGGCCGCTGCCAGAATCATGGCGGCCTCGACTCCGTTGCAGCCGGCCTTGATGGACACTGCATAACCAGTCTGGCCATTGCGGATGTTCGATCCTTGCACGACCACCTTGCCATCAAACCATTGCATCAAGCCGCCACTGACCTCGGCCAGGAACTGGGTCCAGGTGCCGACAGTAAACGCCTGCGCCCACGGAGTGGTCTCCAACACGAAGAAAGCGACAAGAACAACCAGATAGATCAAGGCATAGCGACGCATAAGGTAGGAAGTCCCAAAGGAGTTAAGCCTGAATCTGACACATCATCTTACCGGGAACAGGCCATCATATTCCCAAATTACTCAAAGTCACCATCAGCTCATTGAGCAGGCCGGTAGCGGTGGGGTGCTCGACTTCGAACTGTGAGAGCGCTGCCTTGAAGTCCTCGACGAGGTGCAGATGATTGACGTCCTCGCTGGCTTCCAGGCGATCCTCAAGCTCGCTCAAGAGAGTCTCCAGCTTGTCTTTCAGTTCTGGATTGGTGTCTTCAAGTTGCTCGACCTCCTGGCGCAAGGTGAACAGGGCTTCGTTGATTTCTTTTTCCGCCATGGGATTATCCTCGAAATAATGGGTTTTTCCGTATTGTCAGCGCGCCGCAAGGCGTTGTTGAAGAAACTCAGGTGTCGCGAAAGCTGACTGATGAATCTCGTCGTTGTAGTAGGCCGTGCTAAAGGGTCTGGCCTCGGCGTCCGCCTTGCGGAAACCGGTCAGGGGGCCTTTCCCCGCCATGGTGCCACTCCACCAGCCCGAAGGATAGATGCACTGAGGAAAGAAAAAGCTGCGGGTGTCGATAAAACCGGCACCGCGCAGGGTCTGGTGCATGACTTCGATCAGCTCGGCATGAAACAGCGGTGATTCGCTCTGCTGGACCAGAATGCCGTTAGGACCGAGGCAGCGAAAACATTCGCGATAAAACGCCTCGTTGAACAGGCCCTCGGCCGGGCCTACCGGATCGGTACTATCGACGATGATGACGTCGACGCTGTCGGGCGCGGCATCCTTGACCCATTGGATGCCATCGATGAACAGCAATTCGGCGCGCGGATCGTGGTTGGACGTACAGAGTTCAGGGAAATACTCTTCCGCCAGGCGGGTGACACGCTCGTCGATTTCGATCTGCACGGCCTGCTGGACCTCGGGATGGCGCAGCACTTCCTTGAGACTGCCGCAATCGCCTCCACCAATCACCCAGACTCTCTCAGGATTCGGGTGCGTGTACAGCACCGGGTGGGTCATCATTTCATGGTAGAGAAAATTGTCCCGATCCGTGACCATGGTGCAGCCATCGATGACCATCAGCTTGCCGAACCACTCGGTGTCGAAAATTTCGATCTTCTGAAACGGCGTCTGCTCCTCATGCAGTTTGGCTTTGACCTTGAGAGAGAAGGCGCTGCCATGCTTGGGGTAGACTTCGGTAAACCAGCCGGGTGCGTCGATCATCAGGAAACCTCGAAATGGAAAATAGCCGGGATTTTCCACATAATTGCCGGCCTTATCAAAGGAATTCATCATGACTACGCGTTGGAGCTCCGCACTGTCCCGGGATGTTTACGCCATCGAGCATTGGGGCGAGGGTTATTTCGACATCAACGAACGGGGTCATGTAGTGGTCCATCCCGCCCAAAAGCCTGAGCTGGGGACCATTGATCTCCTCGATATCGTGCAGTCGATCCGGCAAGAGGGATTATCCCTGCCGGTACTGATCCGGTTTACGGATATTCTCCGTAACCGCGTTGCCAGGCTGACCGGCGCCTTCGCCAATGCGTGCGCCGAGTATGACTATCCGGGCCGCTACACGCCGGTCTATCCGATCAAGGTCA
>JAJRDJ010000289.1 GCA_028678445.1 Methylococcaceae bacterium | reverse complement strand
GGAGTTCAAGCACTCCATTATCAGGGTGGCCATGCGCAGCGACAGTATTATCCAAGTCAAAACTGTGGTGCTGATAGCATTGATCGCGCTATCACGCAAAATGGTGATACTGGAAGCCGATACCTCTGCCGCTACAATCGCAGCATTGTCGGGATCCCTGTTATCTCTTGGCTTGGTTTACTGGTTGCAACGCGAGCGGGATCACCACTTGGACGAAATGGCTACGCAGAACCGCGGCGACAGGGACTGACACGCGGCTAAACATACAGGGGGAGAAAATCATGTCTATTTTCCATCATCATGCTGTTACCAAGCCTGTTGGTCTGTTGTTGATGCTGCTCATGCCATTGGCTGTTTCGAACCCATCCTTTGCCTTGAACGGTACTAGCGCGATACCCAGTGGAACACCAAGGGCCATTATGCCCAGAGGCGAATTGACGGCCGATGAGCGTTCAACCATCGAACTCTTTGAGAAAGCCAAGAATTCAGTGGCTTACATAAGCACCCTGGAGAAAGTACTTGACCCCTGGAGCCGCAATATTTTCAGCGTTCCCCGAGGGACGGGTTCGGGTTTCATCTGGGACGAGAAAGGGCACGTTGTCACCAACTACCACGTCATTCAACAGGCTGCAGAAGCCCAGGTTCGTCTCGCTGATGGACGAGATTTCAAAGCCAAGCTGGTTGGCGCAAGCCCTGCTCACGATCTGGCGGTCCTCAAAATTGTCGTGGACTTGAAGGCGCCACCTCCGGTTCCTATAGGCACGAGCCATGATCTCAGCGTGGGACAGAAAGTACTGGCAATTGGCAATCCCTTCGGCTTGGATTTGACCCTGACGACGGGAATTGTTTCTGCTTTGGATCGCTCGCTCACCGAGGAAAACGGCGTCTTCATCGAGCATCTCATTCAAACAGATGCCGCTATCAATCCTGGTAATTCGGGAGGCCCGCTCCTGGATTCGAGCGGTCGTCTGATCGGTATCAACACTGCGATTTACAGCACCTCCGGTTCAAGCTCGGGTATCGGCTTTGCGGTCCCGGTTGACACCATTAACCGGGTGGTTCCGCAACTGATAGCCCAAGGCAAATATATCCGCCCCGTGCTGGGCATCCAGGTGGATGAAGGCCTCAATAAGGCCGCCGCCAGACAGTTTGGCATCGATGGGGTTCTGGTCCTCAAGGTGAATCCCGGTTCGCCTGCTGATGCCGCCGGACTTAAAAGCGCCACGATCAACCCCGATGGCAGCTTTGTCCCTGGCGACATCATCAAAGCCGTGGACGGGAAACCGGTGGATGGCGTGGGCAAGCTGTTCGGCATTCTGGACGAACATCAAGTGGGCGATTCAGTCACTTTAAGACTGCTCCGCAAGGGGGAAAGCGTGGATGTGCCATTGAAGTTGCAAGCGGGTAACTAATGTCCACTCATCCTGAAATGGGAACCCGTCATGTCACAGTTTGGTAGCATCACGAAGCAAATGCGCCGATAGCGTGCGCTTGTGGGATTCGCGATGAGGTACCTTAATGCCCGCGTCGCGAGCTTTGAACGCGGTGCGATGCCGGTTACCATGCCATCCCAAGACTTTCCCCATGGCTGTGACTAAGATTCTTTCCCTGGCAGTGAACCACGATGTTACCAAAACAAGAGTGACCTTTTGTTGCGCCCCCGCATGGCTGGGAGGGTTGGGGCGATGGCTGATGCTAGGTATCGCGCTGTGCCTGTTGGATGGGTGTGCCAGCCAGCCTAAGCCGAAGCCATCGCCCAGGACCACACCCATCAATCTCGCCGTGGTGCGTGACGCACTCAGCATGAAGGGCATTCCCTATCGCTGGGGCGAGGAAACACCGGAAAACGGCTTCGATTGCAGCGGACTGGTGCAGTATGTCTATGGCCGCTACGGCGTTGCACTGCCACGCACCGCCTACCAGATGGCCATGGCGCTGCCAGAGCTGGACGCGGTCTACCGCCAACCGGGCGATCTGGTGTTCTTCAACACCACCGGAAAACCCTACTCGCATGTCGGCATTTATATCGGTAACGATCATTTTGTTCATGCCAGCAGCGCCAAGGGCAAGGTGGTGGTCTCTCCGCTGCAGACGCCGTACTGGACCGAGCATTTCCTTGGCCTGAGGCGGCCAGGCGCTGGCTCCCGGTCCGAACCCATGAGGATTGGCCGCTGGGTGCCCTGATCTAACCGTCCCGCAACCACGCCACAGGAGTTTGCATGAAAGCCATACTGATGACCCAAACCGGTTCCGCCGAGTTACTGGAACTCCGCGATATCCCCGAGCCCCGGCTAGAAAAGCCGACCCAGATCAAGGTGCGTCTGCGGGCGGCCGGAGTCAATCCGGTCGATACCAAGATTCGCCGCAATGGGCTTTTGGGCCCTGGCCCGCTGCCGGCGGTACTCGGCTGCGACGGCGCGGGCGAGGTGGTGGAAATCGGCGCCGGGGTCGATCAATTCCGGCTGGGTGATCGGGTCTGGTTCTGCAATGGCGGACTGGGCGCTGACCCGGGTAACTACGCCGAATACACCGTGCTCGATCAGCGCTGGGCCGCGCCCATGCCGCAGTCCCTGGATTTCGAGCAGGCGGCGGCGGGGCCTCTGGTCCTGATTACCGCCTGGGGCATGCTTTACGACCGGGGTCGGCTGGCGGCAGGGCAGACGGTCCTGATTCATGCCGGGGCCGGCGGAGTCGGGCATGTGGCGCTGCAGCTCGCGAAACTTCGGGGCGCCCGGGTGCTGACCACGCTCGGTTCGATCGAGAACGAACGACGGGTTCGTGATTTTGGCGCGGACGAAGTGATCAATTACCATACAGAGGATTTTGTCGCGGTCGTGAACCGCTTGACTGATGGAAAGGGGGCGAATCTGGTCGCGGAAATGATCAGCCCGGAAGTGTTCGCCCGCAGCATAGAATGCACCGCCCATTTCGGCGATCTGGTGACGCTGCTCAATCCCGGCCTGCTCTCGCTGGCCGAGGCCCGGCTGCGGAACCTCCGCATCGGTTTCGAGCTGATGCTCACCCCCATGCTGCGAAGGCTGGATGCCGCACGCGATCACCATATTCACATCCTGCGGCAGTGTGCCGATTGGATAGACGCCGGCCGGCTCCAGCTCCACGTCAGCCAGACATTCCCGCTCGCGCAGGCCGCTAGCGCCCACCGGCAGATCGAAACCGGGCATACGCTCGGCAAGGTCGTGCTGAAAATCGACTGAACCAGCGCCCAGGGGCGCTTGCCAAGCATGGTCCACAACAGCAATTTTTATTGCTGATCGATTGTGTCGCCATTTTTTGGGAACCTGACATGGGTCCGTCCGATTTCACGAGCAAAAAATTGGCGACACTCCATGCCTTCGTTGGCCAGCGTTCGTCATGCATCCGCCTCGTCTCCGTCCCGCGCCACGCACTC
>JAJRDJ010000288.1 GCA_028678445.1 Methylococcaceae bacterium | reverse complement strand
GAGCAGGACTCCGAGGAAGCAACTCGTGCCAAGCTCGCCAAGTATCCTCTCGGCCGATTCGGAACCCCGGAAGAGATTGCCGAGGCGGTGTTATTCCTCGCGTCCGGAGAGTCGGCCTTTGTTACCGGCACCGCACTGACCATTGACGGCGGGATGACCGCCTTGTAATGAACGCCACGATCCACACCCAGAACGACAAGCGGACCGATCTCTCCGGCCTGGCCGCCCTTGTCAGGCCAGGCGATTGCGTCGCCATCGGTGGCGGCCTCTCTTCGCGCGAACCCATGGCGGTGCTGAGGGAGCTGATCCGCCAGGGTACACCGGGATTGAAACTGGTGGGCTCGGCCCACGGCATCGACGTGGACCTCTTGTGTGGGGCGGGCCTGGTGGCGGAGACCAGCGAATCCTACGTGGGCTTCGAGCAGGACTTCGGCATGGCACCCAACTACCGGCGGGGCTGCGAATCCGGCGAAATCGCGATCAGGGACAGTTGCTGCTACACACTGGTCCAGCAACTTCGCGCCGCCGCCATGGGGTTGCCCTTTCTGCCCCTACGGTCGATGCGGGGCACCGGCTTCATGGAAATGCACCCCGAGTACAAGACCATGGTCTGCCCCTACACCGGTGAAGAACTGTTGCTGGTGCCGGCCCTCCTTCCCGACATCGCCATTATTCACGCCCAGTACGGCGATGCCCGCGGCAATCTCCGGATTGAGGGGCCGCCGGTGGCCGACATCTTGTTCGCCCGGGCCTCCCGCAAGGTCATCGCCACGGTGGAAAAAATCATTCCCACTGAAGAACTGACTGGCAAGGGTGTCTCGATCCCCTATTTCTATGTCACTGCCCTGTCGGTAGTTCCAGGCGGCGCCCACCCCACCGCCTGCTATCCGTTTTATGCCTACGACCGTTGCCACACCGCCGAGTATTACCGGCTGGCCGCCGCGGGCGCAGAAGTTTTCCGGGACAGCTATCTGAAACCCTATGTTTTCGATTCCCCCTCCCATGCCGAGTACCTGGAGGCCATCGGCGGCCGGGCAGAGTTGGACCGTCTGGCTTCCTGGCAGAATGGCCCGGAAGCCTGGAGAGAACTCTATGTCTGAAGCTGTCGCCACCTCCTGTACCCTGGGTGAGGCGATGGTCTACCAGATCGCCCGGACCATTGAGGACGGCATCATGGCCTTCCACGGTTTTGGTTCACCGCTGGTGCAACTCGCACTTCATCTGGCGAAACGGACGCATGCCCCCCGGCTGGTCCTCGTGGCCGGCGCCACCTACGGCGTCAACCCCACGCCGCCTTTCCTCGCAGCCACCAGCAACGACTGGGTCATGGACCGCGGAGCGGAAGCCCATCTGTCCATCGAGGAATTGTTCGATCTGGCGGCGAGTGCTCGGGTGGGACGCATGTTCCTGTCCGGGCTCCAGATCGACCGCTACGGCAACCTGAACGTGACCCGGCTGGGCCGGGAGCGCCTGGCACTCAAGCTGCCGGGCGGGGGTGGCGGCGGCAATCTCTCTTGCGACGTTGAGCGGGTGACAATCTGGACCGCGGCCCACCGCTCCCCGCCCGATGCGCAGGGGCGTCGCCGCTTCCGGCTAGTGGAGACCTGCGATTTCATCACCAGCCTCGGCCATCGCGCCGCCGATGGCCGAAGCCGCGCCGAACTGGGCCACCTCGGCTGCGGACCGGATTGGATCGTGACGGAACTGGGCGTCTTCGATTTCGACGATTCAGGCAGGGCGCGGCTGGCGGCGGTATATCCAGACGTAGGAGTCGAGGAAATACGCGAAAACACCGGATTCGATTTTTCGGTAAGGACCGAGCTCTCCACCGTCACACTGCCTACCTCCAACATGGTGGACATAATCCGGGCGCTGGACCCGCTCCTCATTCACGAACGCGAACTGCGGGTCGAGGACCGGTCTCGCCGTTTTCAATTGGCGGGGTGAACATGGGCGGTGAAATCTTGCGGGTCGGCACCATAAAGTCTCAAAAGAACTTCGTCCCACTTCCTTACCGGCGGGTGAGCTATCAGCCCTATGCTGGAGCCATGACCGCGGCAGGTGTCACCGCTCATGTGCAGGCGCGCGAAGTCTACCGGCGCACGGACATCGTGATCCTTCACAACCCGCACGGGGAACTGGCCGTGGTGGCGGTGCAGCGAACTGAGTCGGACTCGTTGTTCACCCGCGTCGAGGCCGTGGAGGTGCTGGCCTTGCCGGAAACTTGTGTTTTTCTGGAGTCCGTCGACACCGATCCGGCGAATCCTTCCGCGCTCGCCAGCCTGGCCCGCGCCCACGGTGTCGGCCCCGACGGGACTGCCGTGGTCCAGGGTGCTTTCGACCACATCAACCTCATTCACCGGCCCGATCCCCTGGTGGTCCGAGTTGTGGAAGTGGCGCCGCCGGAACCGCCCAAGCTTTTCGCCATGGCCGAACATGTCCTCAGCTACGCCCAGCTTCCGCCCATTTGCCTGGAGCTGGAGCGTATCGACCTCCGCTCCCTCTGTGCCGGCGTCCACCCCGAAGCCTACCTCGTACCCTGCCGCTCGGGGGGGCTGGACGATCTCGGCGCTTCTGTTCACTTTCTCGACGAGCGCCCCCCCGTTCGGCAGCCCTGGACCCTCATCGGCTGCGAACGAAGCCTCCAGTTCCATCGCCATTACTATGGTGACGAACCACCGCGGGTCGAAATGTGCCCGCGACGGCTCACGTCAGCCTCGGATCGTCCCACCCTGCTCAAGTGTTGCCTGCTGGAATTCGGCATCGAGCTGGAAGGCCAGACTGCCATCGTTCCTTGGGGCGCCGACCTGGCAATGGTGGAACAGGCGCTGGCGCTGCTCGCGCGGGAGGCGGGCCATGCCTGAACTCGCCTGGGACACCATCATCGCCGGGCTGATTGGAGATCGCCTGCAAAAGCCCAGGACCGCCGGGATCACCATGGTCATCGACACGGGCGTGGGCCTTCGGCAGATGCAGGACATTCTTGAACTGGCGGGTCATTGCATTGACCACTGGAAATTCGGCTTCGGCACTTCGGTATTTCATACCCGCAAGGTG
This sequence comes from Methylococcaceae bacterium, assembly GCA_028678445.1. GTDB lineage: Bacteria > Pseudomonadota > Gammaproteobacteria > Methylococcales > Methylococcaceae > UBA6136. The sequence goes on along the minus strand of JAJRDJ010000288.1, from coordinate 845 downwards.
TTGGAGGAGAAACTCGGGCGACTCGCCGACCAAGGAATCCTGAGCTACCCCGGTGGCACCCTGCTGGAAGTGGCGCTGGTGGAGCACCATTGCCGGGATTACATGAAACACGCTGTAGATCTGGGATTTTGCGCCATGGAAATTTCCGACGGCACCATCCCGCTGCCCCCATTTCGCCGCAGGAACATGATCCGGTGCGCCCGCGACGCCGGGCTGATCCCCATCACCGAGGTTGGCAAAAAGGATCCACGTAAGCAGCCCACCGCGACGGAAGTCGCCGAGCAGGCCCTGGAGGATCTGGAAAACGGCGCCGAATGGGTGGTGGTGGAAGGCCGGGAATCCGGTAAGGACGTTGGGATCTACGACCAGCATGGCCAGGTAATCAACGATTCCGTGACTAGCATCCGGGATGCTCTGGGCGCTGCGGCGGCTCGGTTGATCTGGGAGGCGCCCCTCCAGGACCAGCAAACCTACCTTATTCGCCGCTTTGGTACCAACGTCGGGCTGGGCAATATCCACCCCGATCAGGTACTGGCGGTGGAATCCCTCCGATGCCGGTTACGTTTCGATACCCTGCACTGGATCACCGACGAACTGATGCGTACCGGCGTCTGGAACCCCGACAAGGTGGAAACGCACGGCATCGGACTGCCGCTGGCAAGGACAACGCCATGAGTCCCATCGATCTTTTCAGTCCATTGCTCGCTGCCCTCATCCCATGGCGGCAGGGAATCCCCGTCTCCAGCCATGGCGACTGAAGCCGCCACGGAGAAGAACCCTGACTTCCTTGCGGCGCGTGTGCTCGAAGTGGGCGCGCGCCTGCGCGAAGGCCCATCCGAACGACT
>JAJRDJ010000043.1 GCA_028678445.1 Methylococcaceae bacterium | reverse complement strand
TCCGGTAGCAGCGACTGCCGAAATCACCCTGGAGGCTAACCCCGGCACGGCGGAAAGCAGCAAGTTCCGGGGTTTCCGGCAGGCGGGCGTGAATCGCTTGTCCATCGGCGTGCAGAGTTTTGATCCGGCGCAGCTAAAGAGCTTGGGTCGCATCCACGGGGGCAAGGAGGCCATGGCGGCGGCCAATATGGCACGAGAGGTGGGTTTTGAGAATGTCAATCTGGATCTGATGTTCGGTCTGCCGGGGCAAACCGTCGCGCAGGCGCTGGCCGACATTCGGACAGCGATAAATCTGAGGCCCACCCATCTGTCGCTTTACCAGCTGACGCTGGAACCCAACACACTCTTCCACAAATATCCTCCGGTATTGCCGGAGGACGAGACGGTCTGGGGTATCCAACAGGCTTGCCAAACCCTTTTGGCTGGGCAGGCTTATCTGCAATATGAAGTTTCGGCCTATGCCCGTGAGGGCGCGCGCTGCCGGCATAACCTCAATTACTGGCGCTTTGGCGACTATCTCGGCATAGGCGCCGGCGCTCATGGCAAAATAACGGATATGCAGAACGCCACCATCACCCGCACTGCCAGGATCAAGCATCCCCGGCATTATCTGGAGGCCGCCGGCCAGCCGGAGCGCCAGGTTATGCGAACCGTGGTGGAGCCGTCGGAACGGCGGTTTGAATTCCTCATGAATGCACTGCGGCTGCGGGAAGGCTTTCGTGAAAGCCTGTTCCATGAGCGGACGGGGTTGCCAAGCAACGCGCTGGAGCCTGAATTGACCCGGTGCATCGAGGCGGGGTTGCTGGAGCAATACGGTGGATACCTCCGCTGTACATCGATCGGATTCAATTTTCTTGACAACCTCTTGCAAAGATTTCTTTCATGATGCACTTCATGAAGAAAACCGACCCGATCCGCGCTACGCATGGTCTCACCGTGGAATCTGTGGTTCGTCCCTCGCTAGAGGAGCTTATCGCGCTCAGCCGGCCGGCCGGTGGCCTGAAACTGGCCAAGCCCACGGCGCGCGCGCTGCAGAGCGGCCAGTATCTCTCGCGCTTCAAGGGGCGGGGCATGGAGTTCGATGAAACCCGTCTCTACACCCCGGGTGACGATGTCCGAAATCTCGACTGGCGGGTAACCGCCCGTACCGGCAAGGTCCATACCAAGCTATTTCGTGAGGAGCGCGAGCGGCCGGTGTTCCTCAGCGTCGATTATCGGGCGTCGATGTTTTTCGCGACCCGGGGCATGTACAAATCCGCCATGGCCGCACGACTGGCGGCGCTGATCGCCTGGAGCGCCCGGCGCCATGATGACCGTATTGGGGGCCAGATTTTTGCCGAATCCGGCAGCACCGAATTGCGGCCCGAACACGGCCATGCCGCCGTGCTGCGCTTTCTAAAATCACTTGTCGATCAGGCCCAGCCCCCCAAGCTGGGCGGCTTGGCCGAATCAGCATTGGAGGAGGCATTGATGCACCTACCACGCCACGCGCGCCCCGGCAGCCTGGTGTTCGTCTTCAGCGATTTTCGCCAGTTGAATCCCGCGAGCGAATCGGCCTTGAGCCGCTTGTCCCGGCATTGCGATGGAGTCCTGGTAATGATTCATGACCCTCTCGAGCAGCACCTGCCACCGGGCCGGCATCGCTACGGGGATGGTGTGCATGAGCTGGTCATCGACGCGGACCGCTCGACCATCGCCGAGTATGCGCGACGCTTTGAGTCTCGGCACGATCAGATACAAACTCTGGCCCGGCGCCACGGTATGCGTTTTGTCAGTTGCTGCACAACCGAAGCACCGCTTGCCGTGCTGCAGCGCGGGGGTCGGTTCATTCGGCCGGCCACCTAGCCAGGACGTTTGGCGAAGAACGCACCGCATTCTGTTGTACTTAACCCATAAATATCGTGGAACCCTTACTCCTTAGAGACATCCATCTGCCGGAGCCGATCAGCTGGTGGCCGCCTGCTATCGGCTGGTGGATAGTGCTCGGATTGACGCTACTCGTCTCTGCCGAGCTGACCTATCTGCTACGGCAGAGAAAGCGGGTCACTCCCGCGGGGCTAGCATTGAAGGAATTAGCATTGCTGGAGAACGACCCAGATATGCCGGCGCGCACGAAACTCCAAGCCCTATCCATTCTCTTGAGGCGGGTAGCGTTAACGCTTTCTCCCCGTAAGGAGGTGGCCGGACTCATGGGCGAAAACTGGTTACGCTGGCTGGATGAAGTTACAGGTGATACCCGGTTCAGTGAGGGGCCGGGCCGCTGGCTGGCTGAGGCGCCGTATCGCCCGGTGCCAGATGAGGCGGAGCTAGCCGAGCTCTTGGCGCTCTGCCGGGATTGGTTAAACGCTTTGGCCAAGGTTAAAAAGCCACGAACAAAGTCGCAGTCCCTCCTGGCTGGAAAAGCAGCGTGACCGACTTCCCTTCGAGCATGGGCGTGCTGAGTTTTTCCACTTCATAACCCATCCAGATAACATCCCCCCTGTCCCCTTTTCTTTCCGCAAGAAATCCACGGAACATTCCATGAAAATCCTCATCGTCGGTGGCGGTGGCCGCGAACATGCGCTGGCCTGGAAAACGGTTCAATCTCCCTTGGCGACCAAAGTCTACGTCGCGCCTGGGAATGCCGGGACGGCCCTGGAGCCCCTTCTAGAAAATGTGCCGATTGCTGCCGATGATGTTCAAGGCTTGCTGGACTTCGCCCGCCGTGAAGCAGTTGAGCTCACCATCGTGGGCCCGGAAGCGCCCCTGGTGTTGGGCATTGTTGATGTCTTTCGCGAAGACGGGCTGAAATGCTTTGGCCCGACCAAGGCGGCGGCACAATTGGAAGGATCAAAAGCCTTTTGCAAGGATTTCATGGCCCGCCACCGCATCCCGACGGCGAACTACCGGACGTTTACCGAAGTGGAACCCGCCATTGCCTATATTCGCGAGGAAGGTGCGCCCATCGTCGTCAAAGCCGATGGCCTAGCGGCTGGCAAGGGCGTGGTGGTGGCGCAATCCGAGGATGAAGCCATCGGTGCCGTGCGCGATATGCTCGCCGGTAATGCTTTTGGGATAGCGGGCCATCGGGTCGTGATCGAGGAGTTTCTGCGCGGCGAAGAGGCCAGCTTCATCGTCATGGCCGATGGTATGCATGCGCTGGCCATGGCCAGCTCCCAGGATCACAAGGCCCGCGACGATGGCGATACCGGACCGAACACCGGCGGCATGGGCGCCTATTCACCGGCCCCGGTGGTCACCCCGGCAGTGCATGCCCGCGCAATGGATGAAGTCATCCTGCCAACCTTGCGCGGCATGGCGACGGACGGCATGCCGTATACCGGATTTCTGTATGCGGGACTGATGGTGGCCCCGGATGGCTCGCTCAAGGTGCTGGAGTTCAATTGCCGCTTCGGGGATCCGGAAACCCAGCCCATCATGCT
>JAJRDJ010000287.1 GCA_028678445.1 Methylococcaceae bacterium | reverse complement strand
GATGGCCTCGCCTTCAAAGGGGTGGAGCACCCAGCACCCACTTGCATCCCGCCGGAACACGTCCACGGTGCGTGCGTCGGCGTCGATGATGACATACTCCTGGAGGCTTTCCAGCCGCCGGTAACACGCGAATTTTTTCCCTCGGTCGAAACCGGCGGTGGATTCCGACAGCACTTCCACCACCAATCGGGCATGAGCTTTGAAAAGCTCCGACCCATGATCGCGCGTATCGCAGGTTACGAAGACATCCGGATAAAAGAAGGCATCGGCTTCCGCGACCTGCAGCTTCATGTCAGCGATATAGACGCGGCAGGGTGTGCCGCGGGTGTGAGCACGCAGCAGGGCAAAGACGTTCCCTGCAACGGTCACATGTGCGTCGCGGGCGCCCGCCATCGCGAAGACTTCACCCATCAAATACTCGTGCTTAACTAGCTCCCGGGCTTCCCACTCCAGATAATCCGCAGCGGAAACCCTGCGTTGAAGTATGGCATTCACGGTTAGCTCCGCTTTCGTGTCCAGTTACAACAGCACCCGGCGCAAATCGGCCAGCGTGCTGCTCAAATGCACGATGAAGCGGGCTGCCTGTGCGCCGTCAATAACCCGATGATCATAGGACAGCGAGAGCGGCAACATCAGCCGGGGGACAAACTGCCCCTCTTGGTACACGGGTTTCAGCTGGCTTCGGGACAAGCCCAGGATCGCCACTTCGGGGGCGTTGATGATGGGCGTGAAGGCCGTGCCGCCAATACCGCCAAGACTGGAGATGGTGAAACTACCACCCTCCAGATCCGCGCCCCGCAGCTTCTTGCCGCGCGCCCGCGAGCTGAGTTCGGCGAGTTCGGCCGCCAGATCGAACACGCTCTTTTGATCGACATCACGGAGCACCGGCACCACCAGGCCATCCGGGGTTTCCACTGCCACGCCAAGATGGAAATACTTTTTCAGGATCAGGGTTTCGCCGCCCGCACCCAGCGAGGCGTTAAAGGAGGGGAACGCCTTGAGTGTGGTCGCCACGGCCTTGAGCACGAAGGGCAGGAACGACAGCTTCACGCCACGCTTTTCAGCCTCGGCCTTCAGTGACAGCCGGAATGCCTCCAGATCGGTGATGTCCGCGTCGTCGAACTGTGTGATGTGCGGAATCGAAACCCAGTTGCGGTGAAGATTCGGGCCAGATAGTTTCTGGATGCGCGTCAACGCCAGACTTTCAACCGGACCGAATTTGCTGAAATCAATCTCGGGGGCCGGTGGCAAGGCAAAACCAACCCCGCCGGTTGCGGGTGGCAGCTCTGCCTTTTGCAGGCTGTGCTTGACGAATTGCTGGACATCCTCTTTCGAGATACGCCCCTTGGGGCCGGATCCTGTTACACGCGCGATATTGACGCCCAATTCCCTGGCGAACTTGCGGATAGCGGGGCTGGCATGCGGTAGCGGGGTCCTTCCACGGGTCTCCGCCACCTGGTGTGTCGGCCCAGCGGCAGTGGCTATCAATGAAGATTGGGGCTGTGCAGCAGCCAGCGGCGCAACGGTTGCCGCAGTCTCGACAGGTTGCTGTACGGGCGAGGCCACCCTACCCGATACCTCCAGCAGCAGAATCGGCGTGCCCTTGCTGACCCGGTCACCAGGCTTGACGTGCAACACTTTCACCACGCCGCCGACCGGGGCCGGCAGTTCCATCGCGGCCTTGTCGCTTTCCAGCGTTATCAACGAATCTTCAGCCTTGACGGTATCACCCGGCTTGACCAGCACCTCGATGATTTCAATATCCTGGTAGTCACCGATGTCAGGTACGCAGATTTCCTGCTCGGCAACTGCCTGGGCGATGGACGACTGAGGCGCGGCGGCCTTCGGAGGAGACGGCTCGACGGGTATGGCGGCCCTGGATGGCGGTGGAGCTACCCCTTGTGGCTCGGTCACGGCGGGCGCGGAGGCAGCCCCTCCCTCTGCCAGTTCAGCCACCAAAATCAGCGTGCCCTTGCTGACCCGATCACCGGGTTTGATATTCACGCTTCTGACCGTCCCTCCCACTGGAGAAGGGAGTTCCATCGCGGCCTTGTCGCTTTCGAGGGTGATCAGCGAATCCTCCGGCTGGATGACATCGCCAGGCTTGACCAGCACCTCGATGACCTCGATATCCTTGTAGTCACCGATATCGGGGACGAAAACCTCTTTATGAACAGCGGCCATGTAGGTTCCTCAGACGGTCAGCGGATTGGGTTTTTCAGGGTCGATACCCAGCTTCGTTATGGCCTCGGTGACCACCTTGAGCGGGATGTCGCCCTGATCCGCCAGCGCCTTGAGGGCAGCGAGCGTGATGTAGTTGCGATCGACCTCGAAGAAACGGCGCAACTCGGAGCGGCGGTCGCTGCGGCCAAAGCCGTCGGTGCCCAGCACCGTAAAGCTGCGCGGGACGTAAGGCCGAATCTGGTCGGCCACGATGCGCATGTAATCCGACGCCGAAACAATCGGCCCTTGTGTCGACGCGAGTTGCTCCTCGACATAACTGACGCGCCGGGGCTGGTCGGGGTGCAGGAGATTCCAGCGTTCCTTGTCAATGCCATCGCGGCGCAGTTCGTTGTAGCTGGTCACGCTCCAGACATCCGCGTCGATGCCGTAATCAGCCTTCAGGATATCGGCCGCCCGCAGGGTTTCGCGAAGAATGGTGCCGCTACCCAGTAACTGTATCTGGGCCGAGCCAGTCTCGCGAATCCGGTACATACCCTTGACGATGCCATTCTCGCTGCCCACGGGCAAGGCCGGTTGGGCGTAATTCTCATTCATCACCGTCAGGTAATAGAAAATCTGCTCGCCTTCCTGATACATGCGGCGCAGACCGTCCTGGACGATCACCGCCAGTTCGTAGGCATAGCAAGGGTCATAGGCCACGCAATTCGGGATCGCCGACATCGCCAGGAGGCTGTGCCCATCCTGATGCTGCAGTCCCTCGCCCGCCAGCGTGGTGCGCCCCGCCGTGCCGCCGAGCAGGAAGCCCCTGGCGCGCATGTCGCCCGCCGCCCACATCAGATCACCCACGCGCTGGAACCCGAACATCGAGTAGTAGATGTAGAACGGGATCATCTGCACGTTGTGGTTGCTGTAGGCCGTGCCTGCGGCAATCCAGGAACACATCGAACCGGCTTCATTGATCCCTTCTTCCAGAATCTGGCCGGTCTTGTCCTCCCGGTAATACATCACGCTGTCGGAATCCTCCGGCTCGTACAACTGGCCGACCGAGGAGTAAATCCGATACTGGCGGAACAAGCTGTCCATGCCGAAAGTCCTCGCCTCATCGGGCACGATGGGCACCACATAACGACCCACCTTGTTGTCGCGCAGTAGCAGCGTGAGCAAGCGGACAAAGGCCATAGTAGTAGACATATCGCGATCTTCGGTGCCTTTCAGCAGGCTGTCGAAGATCTCCAGACCTGGCACCTGGAGATGTGGGGCATCCAGCCGGCGCTGTGGCAGCGACCCGCCTAGGGCCGCACGCCGCTCGTGCATATATTTCAGTTCGGGGCTGTCCTCGGGTGGGCGGTAGTACGGAACGCTGGGCAGTTGCTCGTCGGTGACGGGAATCCTGAATCGGTCACGGAATGCCTTGACCGAACTATCGTCGAGCTTTTTCTGCTGATGGGTGGACATGCGCCCTTCGCCGATCGGCCCCATCCCATAGCCCTTGACGGTTTTTGCCAGGATCACGGTTGGCTGGCCGGTGTGGTGGGCCGCCGCGTGATAAGCCGCGAAGACCTTGTGGGCATCGTGACCGCCACGATTGAGGCGCCAGATGTCCTCATCGCTGAGGTTGGAAACCATCTCCCGCAGTTCGGGATATTTGCCGAAGAAATGCTCGCGGGTATACGCGCCGCCCTTGGCCTTGTACGCCTGGTATTCGCCGTCGACCGCCTCTTCCATGCGTTTTCTAAGCAGTCCCTTAGTGTCCTTGGCCAGCAAGGGATCCCAGTAAGAACCCCAGATAACCTTGATGACATTCCAGCCAGCGCCCCGGAAATTGGCTTCCAGCTCCTGGATGATCTTGCCATCGCCACGCACCGGCCCGTCCAGTCGCTGCAGGTTGCAGTTGATGACAAAAATGAGGTTGTCCAATTTCTCGCGCCCGGCCAGGCCAATGGCACCGAGGGATTCGGGTTCATCCATTTCCCCATCGCCACAGTAACACCAGACCTTGCGGCCGGTGGTATTGAGGATGCCACGATCTTCCAGGTATTTCATGAAGCGAGCCTGATAGATGGACATGATGGGCCCGAGGCCCATCGACACGGTCGGGAATTGCCAGAAATCCGGCATCAGCCAGGGATGCGGATAGGAACTCAAGCCCTTGCCCTCGCCTTCTATCTCGGCTCGGAAATGATCGAGCTGCTCCTCGCTCAGCCGCCCTTCCACGAAGGCCCGCGCATAGATGCCCGGCGCGGCGTGGCCCTGGAAGTAGACCAGATCGCCGCCCAAATCCTTACTCGGCGCCCGGAAAAAATGATTGAAGCCGACGTCATATAGAGTCGCTGCCGAGGCAAAACTGGCGATATGGCCGCCATATTCAGTCGACTTGCGATTGGCCCGCACCACCATCGCCATGGCGTTCCAGCGGATGTAGGCGCGGATGCGGTTCTCGATCGCATGATCCCCCGGCGACCGGGCTTCCAGGTGGGGAGGAATGGTATTGATGTAGGCGGTGTTTGCCTTATACGGCAGGTTGGCCCCGGACCGCCGAGCCTGATCCACCAGATTCTCGATCAGGAAGTGCGCCCGCTCGACACCTTCCGAGCCGATGACCGCTTCGAGGGCCTCAAGCCACTCGCGGGTTTCATCGGGATCAGTGTCCTGAGCCTGGAGGTTCTGGGTGAATTGCGAATCTGTTCCAGCCGTCATGAGTCTGAATTCCTTGGGACGTGAGTTCATCCGAACAATGAGGCGGCGATTATAGACAAGCCAATCGCTCATATTCCATTCAATTCGGCGCGAAGCGCCGACTTTTCCCGCCATTTGAGCATTGGCACCCCCTAACTTATGGCCTGGCAATGTCAACCAACTGCGCCCACGACAACCGATCATGGCACCCATTGCTCGCCTCGGGGTCTTTTTGCCAGGATTTCGGTCCGGTGCCAACTTTCCTGCTCCTGCTTGCATTTTGGCCTTTGTTCCCCGAACATTGGTTCCCGGTTATGCGGGTTGGAATATATTCGCCCCACAACCAGAAAAAACTTTCCGTAATTAATCTACTTAGGGGGAAATTAACCATGACCATTCTTCATCGTGCCTCGGCGGAAGTGTTGGGTACCTTCTGGCTGGTATTC
>JAJRDJ010000286.1 GCA_028678445.1 Methylococcaceae bacterium | reverse complement strand
CCGGTCCTTGCAGGAATACAAGTCAGGGGCCAGAACCAATCCCATGATGGCCGGGTTTGCGGCGACCTTGAGCGAAACCGACATAAAAGATATCTCAGCATACTATGCCAGTCAGAAAAAAGGTCTGACGCTTCCCCAGGACTGATAGCAACGATTAAGCAAATTCTGGCGGCTCTCATGGAATGAGTTTAGCGCTGAATTCCGGACTCGTGCCGAGTGATCGGAGGACGTTATGGAGGAGAGGTTTTGTCAAATTCAATAATGCCCCCGTTACTGATGGTATTCGCAATTTGCCAACTTTACTCCGGGGTTGTCGGCTCAGTTGAGGTAAGTCCCGCAGTCAGGGAGAAATTGGTAATGGGATGGCTGGAAACAGTTTTCCTGCAGCCATCCAATCTGCATGTCACGGCCAAGCTCGATACCGGAGCGAAAACCTCATCTCTTCATGCCGGTCACGTGGAGCACTTCAACAAAAACGGTGACCCTTGGGTGCGTTTTTCCTTCATTCCCGGAGGTGACAAGAAATCCCTCGTAATTGAACGGCCCCTGGTCAGGAAGGCCGTGATCAAGGAGCGGCTTTCGCGCTCCTCTACACGCGACGTTGTCAAGTTGAGTATTTGCAAGAATGGAAGGGATTACGAAACGGAATTCACGCTGAACGACCGCAGCAACTTTAATTACCCCATACTGCTGGGGAGAAGTTTCCTCGCTGACGTGGCTCTGGTTGATTCCTCCGCCACATTTCTATTCAAGGCTGAAAACGATGCCTGCGCCGACAAGGCCAAGCTTTCCAAGCAAGGCAATAATGGCCAATAATCCCAGCCTTGTGTTTATCCGGATATAGGTGTTCTGCCCGTGCGCGGTGCTCACGTAAAAATACTCGCGCTGGCGCTCATAACGATCGGGATATTCCTGTGTTGGTTCAAGGTGACCCGACTGGGACTGCCCCTCGTTCCGACCGAAAAGGCCAATGTCTGGACCGTTGAAGCCCGCATCGAGTTCAAGGCGCGGCGGGACGGTGCGGTCAAGGTGCAGTTTTTTATTCCGCGACAGCCTTCCGGATTCACAGTGGTCGATGAAAACTTTGTTTCCGGCAATTATGGCTTGACGACAGAAGATGATGGCACGCACCGGATGGCCCAGTGGGCGGTGCGCCAGGTCAAGGGATACCAGGTGCTCTATTATCGCATCCATCTCTCACGTGACCCTTCGCTCCCGTTGTTGCCGGCAACTCCCGCCACTCCGGAAATCCATCCCCCCAATTTGCCGGAGGCGTTGACATCTGCCGCCAAGGGTTTGATGAACGACGTGCTCAATAAATCGGCGGATGCCAAGTCATTCGTGCGAGCCCTGCTGGTTCGGCTGAATGCGCCTACCAATGATCCCAATGTGATGCTGCTACGGCAGGGTATCGAGGATTCGGAGCAATGGGTCGGGCGGCTGATCGTTTTACTGGCGACCACCAATATTACTGCCCGCATGACCCACCTGCTGGTGCTCAAGGACGGCATCAACCATGGTGCCCTGACCCCCTGGCTGGAGGTATTCGACGGCAGGCAGTGGGTGCCGCTGGACCCTAACACAGGGGAACCCGGCATGCCGGAGAGCAGTGTACTCTGGCATGTTGGCAGCGACCCGATCCTCGAGGTCACCGGCGGTACGAACGCCAAAGTGGAATATTCCGTCACGGAACGGGCACAGGACCGGACGCTGGTGGCCGAACAACGCGCCCGGCAGATGGGCTCCCGGCTCATGGAATATTCCTTATTCAGCCTCCCGGTCAGCGCCCAGAACGTCTACCGCATTCTGTTGATGGTGCCGGTCGGCGCCTTTCTGATCGTCATCCTGCGCAATGTGGTTGGATTGAGAACCTTTGGCACCTTCATGCCGATACTGATTGCACTGGCTTTCCGGGAGACCGAGTTGGTCTGGGGCATGGTCCTCTTCAGTCTCCTGGTCGCAATGGGACTGCTCATTCGCTTCTATCTGGAATACCTCAAGCTCCTGCTCGTGCCCCGTTTGGCTTCCGTGTTGATTATCGTGATCATGCTCATGGCCGTTACCAGCATCTTCAGCCACAAACTAGGTTTCGATCGGGGTTTGTCCGTGGCGCTATTTCCCATGGTGATTCTGGCGATGACCATTGAGCGCATGTCGCTGGTTTGGGAGGAGCTAGGGCCGGCCGAGGCCCTCATTCAGGGCTTTGGTAGCCTCATGGTTGCCGCACTGGGATACCTCTGCATGTCCAGCCTGTACCTGGAGCATCTGGTCTTTGTGTTTCCTGAATTGCTGTTGGTGGTGCTGGCTATGACGCTGCTCCTTGGTCGCTACACAGGGTATCGCCTGACCGAGCTGTGGCGGTTCCGGGCTGCTTTGAGAAGCTGATTCGGTGGCCTGGGGCGGCAAACTTCCCTGGAAGCGTCTGCGTGTGCTGGGGGTCATGGGTCTCAATGAGCGGAATGCGGATTTTATTCTTCCTTATAATCCACGCAGTAATTACCCGCTGGTCGATAACAAGCTGCTGACCAAGGCCCTGGCGGTAAAGGCAGGAATTCCCGTGCCCAAGCTTTATGGGGTGGTGGAAATCATCCACCAGATCGAGCGGTTGTCAGAGCTCCTCGAGCCTTACGAGGATTTCGTGATCAAGCCTGCCCACGGCGCAGGCGGCGAGGGCATACTGATTGTGACCGGACGCCATAACGGCCGCTATCGGAAGGCGAATGGCGCATCGGCGGATGAAGATGAACTTGGGCATCACATTGCCAATATTCTGGGCGGTATGTATAGCCTGGGAGGGCTGCCTGATTCCGCCCTGATTGAATACCGGGTCAAGTTCGATCCCATTTTCGAGAACATTAGTTTTCAGGGAGTGCCCGATATAAGGACCCTGGTGTTCAGGGGCATCCCCTTGCTGGCCATGATACGGTTGCCAACGCGCCTGTCGGACGGCAAAGCCAATCTCCATCAGGGCGCGATTGGCGTGGGGATTGATCTGGCAACCGGACGAACATTCTCCGGGGTTTGGAACGAACGTCCCATTGACCAGCACCCCGATACAGGAGGGAGTCTTTCCGGCCGGGTCATCCCCTATTGGGACGAAATTCTGGCGATGACCGCGAAATGTCACGATTTTGCCGGGCTTGGCTTTATCGGCGTGGATATCGTGCTGGATGAAGATCAAGGCCCGATGATGCTGGAAATCAACGCGCGGCCTGGTTTGAGCATTCAGCTCGCCAACCGGATAGGTTTGTTGCCCAGATTACGCCACGTCGAGGGAATGACGGTGATCCCCGAACCGTTTGCCGAACGTGTGCAAGTCGCCAAGACTTTGGCGCGATCCCCCCTGTAATTCGAGCTCTGCGGATTTAGCATCGCCCTCTGTTAGGCTCATCCTCCCTATGCCTGTGCGTATCGGCTGTAACGCATTAGGATTCATGACCCTGAGCCCCGTCCATTGGATTCCAGTCGCCTGCGACAGAGACTTGAGGGCAAATCCCCTCGCCAGGCTAGAAAGCACCTTCTCCTTATGCCGGAAAAGAATGGCCAAAAGCCTGATTTTTCTGGTGTTCAGTATGGTGCGACAAAATGCCGCATATTTTTATTGACAGAGCTGATGTGGGTGCTAGACTGCGCGCCACTCTGACGGAGCGGAGTGGTTCGGAGGGCGGGGCGTATGGCCTGTGCT
>JAJRDJ010000285.1 GCA_028678445.1 Methylococcaceae bacterium | reverse complement strand
GCTGGAACTTCCTCGCGGCCTGGGGCTATGGCCTTAAGAAGCTGGGTAGCGAAGCCGCCGCACAGGACCTCGTGACCAAAATCTAAAATAAAACGCAAGTGCTCGACAGCGGCGCGCGCGGCTCGACCATTATCTTCGCCGAGCGCGATATCGGTGACGTGCTGATTACCTGGGAGAACGAGGCCTATCTGACCACCAAGGAATATGGCGCGGACAAGTTCGAGATCGTGGCGCCTTCGGTCAGCATCGTCGCGGAACCCCCCGTCGCCGTGGTGGACAAGGTAGTAGCCAAACACGGCACCGAGGAAGTGGCCAAAGCCTATCTGGAATACCTCTATAGCCCAGTTGGACAGGAACTGGCCGCGAAGCACCACTACCGGCCCCGTGACAAGTCGGTCCTCGCCAAGCATGCTGGTGAATTCCCCGCGATCGGCTTCTTCACCGTTAACGATACGTTCGGTGGCTGGACCGTGGCGCAGAAGAAGTTCTTCGCCGACGGCGGCGTGTTCGACAAGATCTACGGCGCGAGCAAGTAAGCAATGACCGGAGTGCGCTTCGTCCCCGACTGTGGCAAAACCGCCGGTCTCTGGCCAGCCGGATGGCAGACAGGTGAGCGCTCCGCACACCGTAAGGAGCCGGATGAAGCGCGAGCGTCTTTTCGGGGACACGGCACGGGCTGGATTGAAGGCAATCAGAAAATCATCGCGAATCCGACCGGGGCCGTTGACGATGCCCCGGGATATCAATCCGCCGCCGTCACCCGGCGATGTTGCCCAGGGCCCGAAATGATTCTCACCCACCCTGCCCTAATTCGCTGAAACGAGATCGCCGCCATGCCGCTACAACATCTGGTTGATACCTTCAATGATCGCTTTATCGCCGAAAACCGTCTCGAAACCCCGCCGCTCAGTTTTGATGGGCAACGGGTGCACGGCCGCTTCGGCAACCTGACCTTTACGAGCCAGCTGAAAGCCGTTCGCCTGCATGCCCGCCCCTACCTCGTGACGGGACACGATACGTCTCCGCTGGTGTTCACGCCGGCCAATTCACAAGACACCGCCCGCTTGCTCTATGGAGAGGAAGTGCCGAATATCGTGAGCCTGGACCGGCTGAGCCGCACCGTTCACATGCTCAATTATTTAATCCTCGATCAGGCCGAAGGGAGCCTGTTCCTGCATGTGCATCCGCACCATATCCTGACGGTCAAGAAAGACCATGGCGCCTATTTCGAGGACATCATCCGCCGTTGCGGCCTGCCGTTGCGCCGGATCGTCATTTGCCTGACCATCAGCGCCGTCTACGAATCGCAACTCCTGCTGCTGCTACAAAGACTCAAGAATTACCGGGATCGCGGCTATTCAACCGCCGTTAAACTCGACGAACATGTCGGCAGCGAATTCGTCGAGCGCTTCCGTATTCAATTTCTCCATCGCTTCGCGCCCGATTATGTGCGTTTCAATGCCGGCTTTTTCCACAAGGCTTATCAGGACAGCAACGGTCATCGACGACGCTCGACCCTGCTGTCGGCCATCCGCCATGTGGATACTCAAGTGCTGATTGGCTCAGTGAAATCCGAGCTTGATGCTAACCTGACTCGCCAGCTCAACCCCGATTACGTCCAAGGAAGCTGGTATGACGAGAGCGTGGCTTTCGGCCATTCGTTGCTCCAGGCGGTTTGAATACCATCCAGGCAGAGCGGTCCGAATGAGCGCTATCTGCCTGGATGATCTGCCCGGCGGTAACGGTTGTGAACGTTTCCGAGCCTAACCAAAGCTGATTATTTTCCGCGCCGCCTGGATGGCTTGTGTCCATCGCGGAAACATACGGCTTGTGGCCCTGTGTTTCGATAAGTCGGGTGCAAGATGCCATGGAAATCAATCGCAAGACACCTTGCCGCTAAAGACAGGACCTGAGCCCCTAAATTTTGTCGACCACCGTCACGCAGAGATTGGTTGGCTTCTGCTGCGCGTCCAGGATCGGCTTGATCGTGAAGCTGACCAGGGTTTCGACCCCGGCATCCCCCAGATCGGCCGTGGGAACCTTCTCCACCTCAATCTTGTTGCCTTTGATGGACCAGGGATAGTTGGCGTCAAAGGCCGTGTTTTTTCCTGAGTTTTCCAGGTCGACTTCAAAGTTCGCCGCGGCACAGGCGGAAGTCGGTGGTTTCAAGTCCAGTACATGAGTATGGAAGCCGCTGGATGCTTGTTCGTGGGTGCTATCGTCAATCGGCAGATGGGAGGTAAGGACCAGGACATTGTTGATGCCATCCGTCAGGGCGCCAAAGCCGAACGCACCAGCCTTGCCGTCCATCGGCACCGGTCCACTGGTTTCGAACTCAAGTTCCAGGGTCTTGGCCCTGCCCTTCCACTCCGCCTCAACGTCTTTCAGTTGTAGATATGCGGGGTCTGCGGCAACCGCAGCGGCACTGAACATCCCCAGTAAAGCCGCGCCCATGAAGCTCAATAATGGTGTTTGCATTGTTCTACTCCTTCCTCAAGGTTGTGGTTCATGACTCGTGAGGTTCAGCCTCACGCCACCATTATGGTATCGACAGAAAATTAATTCCAGCGCGTTTGTCAGTCTGAATTGGCTGGTCTGCTTGGCGGCATTGGAACAGAAATCAAGGATAAACATCAGTTCACTGAAGGGTGCTGCAAGGACACCTTGGGTTTGTCTCGCAGCATAACGGTCACCTACCCCCGATATACGGTGCAAAAGAACCAGAATTGAAATCTTCTCCATTGAGCCGGTTGTATTGCACCTTCATGGGTGCCATAATGATTTCGTGTCGATACATATGTGTCGAATGTCGAACCTATCCCGTCCGATCATCAGGAGCACTGTTCATGTCTCGCAAACAGCTAACTTACTATTTTGAGCATCTTGGACACGAT
>JAJRDJ010000042.1 GCA_028678445.1 Methylococcaceae bacterium | reverse complement strand
GCCATTCTTCTAACGGCAGTGGCAAACCACGTATCGCCTCCGGGAGGCATGGAAACTATTGATTCCGCCAGTTTGCACCTCAGCAAGGAGTTTGCCGAAGACAAACTGGGTGTCGTCAGTTATCCGGATGGCACTGTACACGTCACCCTCGTAGCGGCTCGTTATGGCTTCTACCCTCGGGAAATCCGTTTACCTGCGGGTGTCCCCATCACCTTCCGTATTGCCAGCGCCGATGTCTTACATGGCATGCACATTCCCATGACGAATATGGCGAGTATGGTGGTGCCAGGTTATATATCAACAGTGACAACTGTGTTCCCCAAGCCCGGCGAGTACCCGATACTGTGCAATGAATATTGTGGCATGGGGCATGATCACATGTGGAGCAAGGTGACAATTGTGTCCCGTGAGAGATGGAATGCCACTACCCGACCAACGGCGGGAAAATGAATTATTCAAATGAAATGGATTTTGATCGATATCATTTGGCGTCGATCCAGAGGTTCCGGATTTGGTTGGTCCATCAAGACCGGACACTTCGCCCCCGCCATCACCATTAACCCTTCACCATTTGACAGTCGCTTCGTGCTGGACTGCCAGCTCTGTGTGACACCCGAGAGACGTTCACTTGTTTCCCTGAAAAACATGCGTGTGTCATCCACCTGATAGTGTCCCCCAAAACTTTCCGATTGGGCCGCGCCATTAACCGAATCTAACAACATGGAGAATTAGAAAATGAAACAGAGAAAACCTAACTCGACTGCCGCTGAAACCACGATCCCGGACGAAGGCCGTCGCCGGTTCCTGGGCACGGCCGCTGTCATTGGCGTGGCGGGAGCCGGACTTACCGCAGGTATTTCGGTCGCTGGGGCTGCCGACCAGCAAAGCGGCACTGCGGCGAATCCCTCAGGCAGCACGGGTGAAGTGGAACCAGGGCAGCTGGATTCCTATTACGGCCTCTGGAGCAGCGGCCATGCTGGAGAAATGCGGGTACTTGGCATCCCGTCCGGTCGGCTACTCAAGCGCATACCCGTCTTTAGCGTTGATTGTATGAGCGGCTGGGGCATTACCAACGAGTCCAAAAAGATCATGGGTACCAAGCCAGACGGGAGCCTGATCTACAACACGGGTGATTTGCACCACGTGCATGCCTCGTACAAAGAGGGCACCTATGACGGCAAGTACGCATGGGGTAACGACAAACTGCATTCCCGGCTGGCCAGGGTCCGCCTGGATACGATGGAATGTGACAGGATTACTGAGATTCCGAATGTCCAGGGGTTCCATGGGATGTTTCCCGATAAACGCGATCCCGTGGACCCTGCGGTGAACTCGACAACCCGCGTGTTTTGCGGTGCTGAATTTAGTATTCCACTGCCTAACAACGGGAAAGGCGCCGATGATGTCAAGCAATACGGTTCGCTGTTCACTTGCGTTGACGCCGAAACCATGGCGGTCCGTTGGCAGTGCCGGGTCGATGGCAATATGGATCTGGTCGCCACGTCATTTGATGGCAAGTTGGCTGCGTCCAACCAATACAACACCGAAAATGGCGTTCATTACGAGGATATGATGTCCGCCGAACGGGATGCGTGTGTCTTCTTTCATATCGCCCGTATCGAACAGGCGGTGAAAGACGGTCGCTTCAAGACCATCGGTACCTCCAAAGTGCCGGTGGTCGATGGCCGCAAAGCGGCGAACACGGACCCAAAAATGGCCCTGACTTGTTATGTGCCCGTGCCGAAAAATCCGCATGGGGTAAATGCCACCCCCGACGGCAAGTATTTCATTTGCGCCGGAAAACTCTCGCCCACGGCGACGGTGATCGATCTGCAGCAGGTGCTGAGCTGGTTCAACGGCGCACTGAAGGATCCCCGGGATACCGTGGCAGCCGAGCCGGAGCTCGGTCTGGGGCCGTTGCACACAGCCTTTGACGGCAAAGGTAACGCCTATACGACCTTGTTCCTCGACAGCACCGCAGTGAAGTGGAACATTGAAGAAGCGATCAAGGCCTACCAGGGTTACAAAGCAGCAAAGGTAGTACTCGACCGTCTCGACGTGCATTACCAGCCAGGCCACATCAACGCGTCGATGTCGGAAACGACACAGGCCGATGGCAAATGGCTGGCGGTCGGTTGCAAGTTTTCCAAGGATCGCTTCCTGCCGGTCGGACCGCTCCACCCGGAAAACGAGCAAATCATCGACATCAGCGGCGACGAGATGCGGCTGGTTCACGAGACGCCAGTGTCCCCGGAGCCCCACGATTTCATCATCGTAAAACGTGATCTGATCAAGACGCGTCAAGTGTATAACTTGGACGACTTCCCCAATGCGGTGAAGGATCCAAAGGAGTGCCGCGTGGAACGCCATGGGAAGAAGGTGACCGTCTATCTCACCGCCCTGGCGCCTATATTTGGGTTGCGCGAGTTTAAAGTAAAGCGCGGTGACGAAGTGACGATCATTCTGACCAACCTGGATATGGTCGAGGATCTCGCGCATGGCTTCGGTATTGCGAACTATGACATTAACTTCATCGTCCACCCGCAACAGACTCAGTCAGTGACTTTTAAGGCCGACAAGGCTGGGGTGTTCTGGTGTTATTGCACACATTTCTGCCACGCATTGCATCTGGAAATGCGCAGCCGAATGATCGTGGAAGTTTAAACACCCCTCCCCAGACTCTGCCGGATGCGGCGGGGGCTTATCCCCCCGCCCGCATTTTCTCCGCCCATTTAGCGCATTAACTCATGAAGTTTCGATCGTGCCGGCTAACGGCAGGCCGCTGGCTAGATGGCGGCCTCCGCTGGGTGTGGTTAGGCGTCTTGTTTATCATCTGTACCCTTGGCGCAGGGGCCACCACCTACCAAGCCCCGCTGCCGGTGCAGCTATCTACTGATCCGGACCTGTGTGCTTATGTGCCCTGCCGGGAAGTGATGCCCAGTGCAGAACGGTTTTCCTTGCGCAAAGGTCATCCTGCCTATATCGAGGCTTACCGGACGGTGGCGAATCAGGAACAACTCATCGGCTACGTGTTCTTGTCCACGGATATCGTGGATATTCCCGCTTATTCCGGTAAGCCCGTGGTGACGCTGATCGGGATGGACCGCGAAGGGACAATCGTCGGGGTCAAGATATTAAAGCACAGCGAGCCGATCTTGCTGGTGGGTATACCCGAGTCGGAGCTCACCAAATTTACTTTGCAATTTGTTGGCAAATCGGCCTCCGACAAAATCGAGATTGGTAAGTCGCGAGCTGCGGACGGCTATATTGGGATTGACGCGATCAGCGGTGCTACCGTGACGGTGATCGCGGAAAACCAGGTGATCATGCGCAGCGCCTATGAGATCGCCCGCCAGGTTGGACTCATTCAAACGGCACCAAAAGCCCCCGCCGCATTGGTACCCGTCAATGAAACGTTGACTTGGCAAGCGCTCGTAGAAGAGGGCAGTGTGCAGCGTCTGACGGTGCGGTCTCAGGATATTGGCGCGCCGGACTCTGACATCCCCTTTATTGATCTGCACTTTGGCTACCTCAACGCCCCTAATGTCGGACGCAATATTCTGGGTAAGGATAATTACCAGAATCTGATGCGGACGCTGAAGCCAGGAACCCATGCGTTTTTTATCATCGCCAGCGGCGCTTCCTCATTCAAGGGCTCGGGATTTGTTCGTGGTGGCATTTTCGATCGGTTTCAGATCGTCCAGGACATGGACACTTTCACGTTCCGGGACACCGACTACCTGAACCTTTATGGCATTCAGGCAGCTGGTGCGCCAAGGTTCCGTGAATCAGGCATCTTTATCATTCGCAATGCGGGCTTCAGTGCCGCCTACCCGTGGCGCCTGGCCTTCTTGGCCAACCTGCGGGACGAAGAGACGGGTATCCGTACCTTCAACACCTTCGATAAAGACTACTGGCTACCGGCTCGCTATCTGGTCGGCGGACATGCCGCAATAGCCAAGCCGGAACCAACCTGGATTGGCGCTTGGAAAATCAAGCCATTCCAGATCGTGGCCTTTGCCGCATTATTGATGCTGACGGCGACGGTTTACGGCTTTCGTGACCGCTTGGTGCGGAAGGCAACGCATAGACACAAAGCCTGGGTATCGCTACCGAAATACCTGATATGGGCGACCAGTGTCGCGTTTGTCGGATTCCACGCCATGGCCCAACCCTCCATCACCCAGGTGCTGACCTGGTTTCACTCCCTGCTTTTTCATTGGCAATGGGAACTGTTTCTGTCCGACCCTTTTATTTTCATTTTCTGGTGGTTCATCATCATTACCGTGCTGGTCTGGGGCCGAGGGTTGTTTTGCGGATGGCTCTGTCCGTTCGGCTCTCTCACGGAAATACTATTCAAGGTAGGTCAGGCGCTGGGTTTGCGGCACGTTCAGTTTTCGCTTCCGCAACCCTGGCATGACCGGCTGAAATGGCTCAAGTACGGAATATTTTTCACACTGCTTGGCGTTTCACTCTTCTCCATGGAGACGGCGGAACGGCTGGCGGAGATCGAGCCCTTCAAGACCACTTTCCTCGTGGGTGTATGGAATCGTTCCTGGCCCTACGGGTTGTTTTGTCTTGCCTTGCTTACCCTTTCCGCGTTGATGGAACGGCCCTTTTGTAAATACCTCTGCCCGCTTGGGGGAGGACTTGCCATTCCCACCACGTTTCGCTTCTTTGGCTTGAAACGCAAGGCAGAATGCCGCGCCTGCAAAGCGTGTGCGGTGGGTTGCGGATCACTGGCCATCAATCGGCAGGGTGTCATCGACCATCGGGAATGCCTGCTCTGTCTCGACTGTATGATCCTGTATTACGACGATCATGCGTGTCCGCCACTCGCCAGAGAGCGCAAGGTCCGGGCGAAGGCAGGTTATCCGCTGACGCCCATTTCCCCCCAAGGTTACTTTGCGCCAATCAGTATCGCTAGCCCACTGGAGATAACCCAGGTGAATGAGCTACGCAGCGCGTTGGTTTCCTCTGCAAAGACGGCCGTCACGGGCTTGGCAAGGCACCCGCAACCGCCAGCCCACATGCCGGGTCGCCAGGAGCGCATCCCCTTTGGGCTGTGGCTCCGCGAGGAGGCTATTGATCATCTGCTGCCCTGGGGTCCAGGGTTTCTCTTACGGAGCTCGGCAATCTCTGTGTTGGGCATGGGGTTGGCTATGGCTGCAATTTTAGGTTTTGTGATCCACCAGGGCGGACTCAGCCGCACCGTCACGGTGATTGCCTGTTGGGTCGGGTGGACCCTTTATGAGCTTGGGTGCCGTAGGCGCTACAAACCCTGGATCAAGGAAGGTCCATGGTGGGGCCGCGTACGGCGTTCGGCAGATACCTTCGAATTGTTTGCCTATGTGGCGACGAAAAATCTACTGTTAGGCGCGCTGCTATTCCTGATGCTGGGCATGGTCGGATGGTTGAGATAAGTCGTTATTCCCGAAGCGACGTGGGTGCGTCTAAGCGAGATAAGCACCATGGAATTTCGGTTTTCTTGGTTCTGCTTTGGGCTCTTTCGAACACCAACATAGAAGCGGCCACATGGTCCGTTAAACCCGGTGAAACCATTAGCAAGGCATTGATAAAAGCCACTGCGGGAGACACTATCCGTGTGCAAGCGGGCCATTACGCCGAGCGACTATTAATCGATAAAGCGATCGTTCTCAGCGGTACTGGACGACCCACGCTGAGCGGAAGCCAGTTGGGGGACGTGATTCGTGTGAAAGCCCCGGATGTGGTGATCGAGGGTATTATCATCCGCGACAGCGGAGCGGATTTAACCGCTCAAAATGCCGGCATCTACGTTGAGCCGGGGGCGGATCGCATCGCCATTCGGGGGAATGACTTAACTTACAACCTGTTCGGCATCTGGTTGCAAGGGGTGAAAGACGTTGAAGTCAGCGGCAACCTGATTATTGGCAAACGCGATTTGCCTTCCGCTCAACGGGGGAACGGCATCCAGCTCTACAATACCAGCGGGGCCAGGATCATAGGTAATCAAATCAGTTTCGCGCGTGATGGAATTTATGTGGATGTTTCCCATCATGCCGTGTTTCGGGACAACCGGATCCATCATCTGCGCTACGGCACGCATTACATGAATTCCCATTTCAACGTTTGGGAAGACAACGAAGCGTATCTCAACCGTGGCGGGCTGGCGTTAATGGAAGTGCGCAACCAGGTGGTACGCAATAATCGGGCATGGGGTAACTCAGACCATGGCATTATGCTGCGCACCATTCAGAATTCGGTTATAGAAAATAATGTGGTGGCGCGTAATGGCCGGGGTTTATTTATCTACGATGCAGAATACAACAGTCTCGCAGGGAATCTCATTATCGACAACCGAATCGGGATTCACGTCGCGGCAGGGTCGATCCACAACCAGGTGAATGCCAATGACTTCATACAGAATCATGATCAAGTGAAATATGTGGCATCGAAGGATGAGTATTGGGGTATTCAGCGGGGTAACTACTGGAGTGATTACCTGGGTTGGGACCGGGATGGCAACGGTGTGGGCGATGTTGCTTATGCAACCAACGATCTCGTGGACCGGTTGTATTGGCAATACCCGATGATGGCGGTGATGCTGAACAGCCCTGCCGTGCAGACGCTGCGGTTCGTGGCCCGGCAATTTCCGCTGTTGCGGGCGCCCAGCATTGTCGATCAAAAACCGCAAATGCGGCCTTATTCACCCACATGGAGTCACTGGCTTGGCGGACAAGGTTATTGAGGTCAGGAATGTCCGCAAGCGCTTCGGTGACGTGGTCGCCCTCGATGGCGTTAGTGTGACGGTGGAGCGGGGGGAAATCTTCGGCCTGATTGGACAAAATGGCGCCGGCAAGAGCACGCTGTTCAAGATCATGCTAGGACTGCTGCAGCCGACATCGGGCGAAATCCGGATCGAGGGACACGCGGTTCAGGGCCGGACCTTTCGGGAGGCGAAGCGCCGCATTGGCTATCTGCCGGAAAACGTCGTGCTCTATGACAACCTGACCGGCGGGGAGATCATGCGCTATTTTGCGCAGCTCAAGGGTGCCGACCGTAAGACCTGCGCCCCGCTACTGGAGCGGGTGGGGCTGGCCGGGGCGGTCAGCCGCCGGGCAGGCGGTTATTCCAGAGGCATGCGCCAACGGTTGGGACTAGCCCTGGCCATGCTGGGCGACCCCAGCATCCTGTTCCTGGACGAGCCGACGACGGGGCTCGACCCGGAGGGCATTCGGGAGTTTTACGCCATCCTCCATGAGTTGCGCGGGCAGGGCGTTACCTTGGTGCTCACCTCGCACATCCTCGCCGAAATTCAGGAACGGGTGGACCGCCTCGCAATCATGAAACGGGGCAAACTGCTGGCGCTCGGCACCGTGCGGCAATTACGCGAACAGATCGGCCTGCCCGTTATGTTCCAGATCACGGCGGGCGCGGACGGTGCCCCAAGATGGCAGGAGGCGCTCGGGAACATCGATGGCTGCACCATTGAACTCGAAGGCTTGTCGGTGCTGCTGCACTGCCCAAGAGACCAGAAAATGCGCGTTCTCAATGCGCTGCTGGGGATCATCCCGGAGGCCACGGATGTCCAGATTCACGAGCCGTCCCTGGAAGATGTCTTTCTCGGCTACGCCAGCCTAGATGCCTTGCCAACGGAGAATCCGGTATGAGTTGCGGCTTCCAGCCAGGGCAAGTGAAGGTCATCGCCTTCAAGGAATTCCGGGACCGCATTCGCAGTCGCTGGGTTCTGACCATGGCGCTGGTCCTGGCGCTGTTTGCGCTCGTCATCGCATATTTTGGTGCGGCTCAGCAGGGTGCCGTGGGTATGGCTGGTATCGAGGTGACGCTGGCCAGCCTGGTCAGCCTGGTTATCTATCTGGTCCCTTTGATCGCCTTGGTGCTGGGCTTTGATGCCATCGCGGGTGAACGCGAACGGGGTTCGCTTGATCTCCTTTTGTCCCTGCCCATTACCCGAGTCGAGCTGTTGGTGGGCAAGTATTCCGGCCTTTCCATGGCGCTCGCAGTCGCTACCCTAGCGGGGTTTGGCGTGGCGGCAGCGGTGCTGTCCTTTCGATTTGACCTGAACGCCTTCTACCACTACACGGCATTCATGCTGAGCGCGGTGTTGATGGGCATGGCTTTTCTCAGCATAGGCATTCTGGTATCGGTCCTCGCGGCTGACAGGACCCAGGCCAGTGGTATCGCCATAGGCCTGTGGTTCTTCTTTGTGCTGGCCTACGACCTGGTATTGCTGGGCATCCTGGTGGTGACCAAGGGGTCTTTCGCGCCGGATATCTTTCCGCTTTTGCTCATGCTAAATCCGGCCGACGTGTTCCGCATCCTGAATATCTTTAGTCTGGAAGAAGTCAGGACCCTGTATGGATTAGCGACGGTCTTCCCCGAAGCACTGGCGAATCCCTGGTTACTGGGAACGGTCATGCTGGCTTGGATTCTGGCGCCCTTAGGCATAGCCGTCTGGCGATTCAAGTGAGGTTTTCGATATCCAGGGGTGCCTGCTTGATTATATTGATCCTTGCGGGCTGCCATGAGCAACCGCATTCCCCAAATCCGGCAGAGATTACACCAGGCACCTTCTGCGCCCTGGACGGGTTGCGGCTGAACGACTACCCGGGACCGAAGGGGCAGGTGCATTACAGTCACGGAGGAATCGAATTTTTCTCCGATACCATGGAGATGCTTTCGATCTATCTGGGTTCCGAGCCGCGCGAGCTGATTATTGCGATTTACACCCAGGATATGGGGAAGGCGGATTGGAACAAGCCCGAAGGGAACTGGATCGATGCCCGCGGCGCCTACTATGTGATGGGCAGCACCCTGCATGGCGCGCTAGGCCCTACGCTGGCTCCCTTTGCACTGGAAGCGGATGCGCAGGCGTTTTCCGCTCGGCAAGGCGGCACAGTGTTGCGGTTCGACCAGGTAACCCGTGACATGGTGGATCTTTCTGGCGGTGCGCGGCATGACCAGGGCATGTAAGTTACTCTAGGCAGTGCGGGTCGTCTTAATTGCGCGGCAACGCGCAAGCCTGATTACCGGTCACGCGGGGGAAGATATCCAGAAAACATTGGTGGCGATCCTTCATCGGCAGATCAGCGGTCAGATTCAAGACCATCGTACAGATGGATGCCTCGATCTTCGCTAGGGAAGACGCTGGAGCGTGCTTGCCGGCAATTGCTTTCATTGTGACAACGTCGTTATCACCCAGTCGTGTCCACCACATAAATGCCGCTACGGACGCAACTCATAGTCTTAAAATGCTGAATGGTGTAAGCGCCGGAGCAAAAATATCCCTGTGAAACGGCCGGATGGTCTGGTCGTGACGGTGCAGAAGTGTACTGCCGTTTGCCCTGCGGTCGCGTCTGCAAGCTATTCAGTTCAGACGAGGGTTCAAGGGGCTGTACCGAGTGGAACTTTATTCAAAGGTTCGACGTGCCTGTGTCACTTCGCATGGATGAGCATCCGGGAAGCCGCTCGGGTGTTTGGGGTTCACCGCAAGACGGTGCGCAAGGTTTTGCGGTTTTCAATTCCGCCGGGGTATCAGCGCAGCGGTGCTCCTAAGCGACCCAAGCTGGATGGCTTTACCGGAGTAATCGACCAGATTCTGGCGACGGATGCCGGTAGTCCGCCCAAGCAGCGACACACATCGAAACGGATTTATGAGCGCTTGCGGGACGAGCATGGCTTTGCCGGCGGCTACACCATTGTCAAAGACTACGTCCGTAGCCAACGCCTAACCCAAGTTCACAGTGCGCCGTGCAAAGGCACGGTTTCTCAGTGGGTGCGAATCCCACCTGGCAACTTTCGCCTGGCCAGTAGCAATCGGAGCCGTCGAGGAGGTAACGAAGCGGCGGAAGCCTTCGGTGTAGAGGGTCATTGAGTGACTTGGCGAACCGGCAGACCGCGCAAGGAACCGGAGAAACCGGCAAAGCCGGTGCGTGCAGCCACCCCAACCAAGCCGATAGCCATTCAGCAAAAAGCGGCGACCCCGAAAAGTACCCGTCAACCAAAGCCAAATCGGCGGATGCACCGGAAATACCAGTCCCCGTGAAGAAAACTGAACTGCCGGAACCGCCAGCGCCGACCGCTAAGTCTACGACCGGCACCAAGGCCCCTGTTGAGCCGCCACCAGCAACCGCCACCAGTCCCGCACCCCTATCCGCAGAGCCCGCGGAACAGCAGAAAGCGGCGAAGCCGGTGAGTGCAGCCATCCCAACCAAGCCGAAAGCCACCCTGCAAAAGGCCTCGAGCAGTCAGTTGCCAAGCCAGGAGACGATCAACCAGATGGTCGAGGAAGCCGCTTACTACCTGGCCGAGAAGCGCAACTTTGCCCCCGGCTTCGAAGAAGAGGACTGGCAGGCGGCCAAGCAGCAAATCATGGCGCAATTGGAGGATGCCAATAGCCCGTTAAAGTAAGGGCCAGCGATACGTAACTGGGTTTTCATGTCACCAGAGCCACGGCTGGTGATTTTATGAGCTGACTCCTACCCGGCCTCCACCCCCGAATTTGCCCGATTGAGGGGCCATTTTCTCTCGGCTCTATGTGATTTGCAGTGGGTAAATGCGATTCTATGGGCATGAACAGTGAAGCCTTATTCAGCATGGCCCTAGGCCTGCAACCGCCCTGGCAAGTCCAGGAAATCACGTTTGCTGCCAACGAAACGGGCCGCGAGGAGTTACATCTCAGGCTGGGTTTTCCGTCCGGCTCGCGGTTCCCCGATGCGGACGGGACGCCCTGCCCGGTGCATGACACGGTGGAGCGCACGTGGCAGCACTTGAGCTTCTTCGAGCATGCCTGTTATCTGCATTGCGCCGTGCCACGGATCCAGACGCCCGAGGGCAAGGTGCGCACGGTGGCGGTGCCCTGGGCGCGCCCCGGCAGCGGCTTCACGCTGCTGTTCGAGGCCTTGGCGTTGGCTCTGATCGAGCGGGAGATGCCGGTCAACCGGGTGGCCGAGCTGCTGCGGGTCAACCCCCAGCGCATTTGGACCGTGTTCCACCACTGGGTCCACCAGGCGCGGGCGGCGGACGATCCGTCGTCGATCACCCAACTGGGCATTGACGAGACCGCGACGCGCAAGGGCCACCACTACGTCACGCTGGGCGTCGATATGGACGCGGGCCGCGTCATCCACGTCACCCCCGGCAAAGGCAAGGAGACTTTGGACAGCATCCAGAAACACCTGGAGAACAAGGGTGTGGACAAAAACCAGATCCAGCAGGCCAGCCTCGACCTGTCGCCCGCCTTCATCAG
>JAJRDJ010000284.1 GCA_028678445.1 Methylococcaceae bacterium | reverse complement strand
GCGCAGCCAAGGCAAGCATGCATCACGTTGGCAATTCGCTTAGCGAGGAGTTGATTATGAAAATGCAAGGCACCATCGAATTTACGATAGTCGAGCGATCCGACGATCGCGTGGTTTCCGAGATGCCGATCACCGCCGGAATGAGGAATCCGTACGGTGTCGTCCAGGCGGGGGCTATGCTCTGGTTTGCCGATGTGACTGCCTCCGTCCTATTGATGGGAGGGCAGAGTCAACCCACAGAGGGCATGAAGGGCTTTCCCCTCGCCATTAACCTCAACGCGAACTTCCTCGGCAATCAGAGCGAAGGTTGTTATCGAGCGGTTTCCGCTTTCGTAAAGCGCGGTAAGTCAGTCAGCGTTGTGCGCACAACTGTCTATGGGGAGAGCGATAGGCTGATCGCCGATGTAACCACGAATCACGTGCTGTCACGATGAAGAACATGTTCCTTCGGTTTGCGAAGCGTAGCGTCGAGCCTGACCTGCCGATCAGCACGGTGGAAGGAATGCATGGTAGCCCTGCAGAGCCCACCACACTGACGTGCCTTGGGTGATTGATGAAAAGAAATCACACACCACCCGTTCTGCTAGTGCCCGGCGCGCTAAATGGAGCTTGGACCTGGAAAGACAATTTCCAACCATTCTTCGAGACTGCAGGGTTTGAAGTACACACCTTTGAATTTCCCAGCCATTCGGCCCGCGGCTTGCGCAGGCAAGCGCTGACTCTTGCGGACTACCGCCAACATCTCGTCAATAAGATCGCTGAATTCGCCAAGCCACCGATTCTGATCGCCCATTCTCTGGGCGGATTAGTTGCTTTACAAGTGATGCACTTGGTGCCGGTGTCGGCGGTGGCTTTGCTGTCACCCGTGCCACCCGACGGCGTCTTGCGCAGCATGGTATCGATGACACTTCGCTCGCCAATTAGCGCGGCAAAAATGCTCGCGGTCATTACCGACGCGCGTTTTGCCAGAATTGCATCAGCGCCAGAGGGTATGCATTCAGATACTTCAAATCCAGACGGTGTGACTTGGATGGCAGGTCGGCTTCGCAGTGAGTCTTTGCTGGCATTGACGCAGGCTATATGGCAACGCATGCCCCATGCCGCAGCGCCAGTGCCCTTGCATTTCTTTGGTGCCACGGGCGACCACATCATTCCTCCCGAAGAGGTACGCCGAGTGGCTGATCTCTATAGCGCGCCGGTCACAATTTATGATGGCATGAGCCACGCCTTTCAAGTTGAGAGGGATTGGGCGCAAATTGCGAGCGATATTTTGAATTGGCTTTCTGGGGAAGGTCTCGTAGTCGCTGATACCAGGCGAAAGGCACGAGGCAAAATCAAAAAATTGATTTCCCAGAACGGAGCTGCTGGTTCCCGTAATGCTCGAGCGTCGGTGTCAAAGAGAAGACGTGCTCTGGTGATCGGTAGGTCACCTGCCTAAAGCAGACGGCCTAGTGGCAGACAGAATAGTTTGGCGAGTGACCGGTAATGGCCGACCTCCGTCGGGGGCCGGAGTCGACGTGAAACTGTCCCCGTGACCTGTCCATAGCAGGTGATGAATCGCCCGAGCGACGGTCGAAACACCGGCTGCAGGTGTGTTGGTGGTGATGACTGCCTCGGATCCACACTTCAGGAGGACCGAAGCGCATCACCTGCTTTCCCGCAACCGAGCGGCCTGCCACCGATTCCTGCCCGTGCCCGAGTAGCATCGTCGAACTTGCCCTGATGAGCGTGAAGCAGGCCCAGGTATCCCAGGATCTGGTTTCCCCTGTGTCGATCTCCCACTTCGCGTGGCGGCGGCCAAGGCGGCCTCGAAGTTCCCCCGGCGCCTCGTTCCGGGCCAAGCTGCCGTGGAGCACTCCGAGTTCGCTCAACGTGTTGCCCTCGAGCCGACGGGCACTGGCCGGAGATCATCACGATGCCTTACGACGACTGGGAGGCGACGCCCCCGGCCCGCCCGGGAGTGCGGCGATGTTCCTCGGATCGGCCGCGCGGCTGGCGATGCTCCGCGGCAAAGAGTTGATGAAGGAACTGAATGGCAATGGAGCCTTCACCGACCGCTGAGGCGACACGCTTCACCCCACCGTGGCGCACGTCGCCGGCGGCGAACACGCCTGGCATGCTCGTCTCGAGGAGAAACCGACTGCGATCGAGAAGCAATGGACGAGGCTGCGAGACTTCTGCTCCCGTGAGGATGAATCCCTGCTTGTCCCGTTCGATGTCCGGCGGAAGCCAATCGGTGTTTGGCTCGGCTCCGATCAGGAGGAAGAGTGCGCTCGCCTCGACCGAGGCTTCTGTCTGCGACCCGATGTCGCGCAGCACCAGGTGTTCGAGACGTCCTTCGCCGCCACCGCCCACCACCTGGCAGCCGAGCCGCGCCGCGATATTGTCGGTCGCCTCGATCTGTCGCACGAGGTATTCGGACATCCCGGCGCGGAGCGAATCGGCCCGCACCACCAGCGTGACGGCGCGGGCGTACCGAGCGAGGTGCAGCGCGGCTTGCCCCGCCGAGTTGGCGCCTCCGACGATGAAGACATCGCGACCGGCAAATGCCGAGGCCTCGGATGTAGGACCCCCGTAGAACACACCGTTCCCGATCAATGCTTCCAGCGATGGCACGTCGAGCCGGCGATACCTGGCGCCCATCGCCAGGATCACCGCGTAGCAGCGCACCGGGCCGCTGTCGGACAGCGTGACCACGAACTGGTCACCGTCACGGGCGAGCGCCGTGACCGGCTGCATGAACACGAACTCGGCCCCGAATACCCACGCCTGGTTGTACGCGCTCTGGGCCAGCTGCCGGCCGCTGATGCCCCGTGGGAAGCCGAGGTAGTTCCTGATGAGCGAGCTCGACGTGGCCTGGCCACCGATGCCGCCCTTGTCGACCACCAACGTGCGAAACCCTTCCGAGGCGCCATACACCGCGGCCGACAAGCCCGCAGGGCCGCCCCCCACGATGATCACGTCGAAGTCCGCCCGCTCGGGGTTGACAGCACCGCCGGCGGCCATGGCCACCTCGG
>JAJRDJ010000283.1 GCA_028678445.1 Methylococcaceae bacterium | reverse complement strand
GGTCAGGTAGGGTCCGGCATCCAGCTTGAGTGTCCCTGATACCCCGAATACATTTGCGAAGGCCTTCATGTCGAGCCCCTGAATCGGCACCGGTTTGCCTTGACGATTCATTAGTGTATCAGCGGCGAAGTAGATGAATCGATCCCCAAGATAAACCCCTGAATCCGCCTGTGAACCCGCATCCAGTCCCACGGTACCGAGGATCTTATGGCCGAAATCCCCCTCGGCAACCACGTGCAGCGGTAACACCGTCAACAGCAGGAATGCGGATATCATCAGCATCCGCCAGTGACTGATTCCTCGCCTGCTCAATGCCACTTGGAGGCGGACAGGTAAGTCAGTCAAGTGAGAGGCCCGATCGGGCGTCGGAGAGCCGAATGTAGGGTCGTGCCGTTCAAGAGGTCAGGCACCGCCTTTGAGTTGCTTCAGCCGTTCGGCCACGATGTGCGCGTCGAGTGCCGGGTCCACGTCGTCATTGATGTCGCGGATCACCAGTTCGGGGTCGATGACGAAGGTCCAGCGCTTGGCCATTTTCATTACCGGCATCTTCACGCCATAGGCCTCGGTGATGCTCGCGTCAGGGTCGGACAACAGGGTGAAATTTAGTCGATGCTTCTTGTGGAATTCTTCCAGTGCCGGTACCTCATCGGTGCTGACGCCATAGACCTCCGCATTCTGTTCGCGCACCTGCTGGATGGCGTCGCGAAATGCACAGGCCTGGGTGGTGCAACCCGGGGTACCGGCCTTGGGGTAGAAATACAGCACCGTCCAGCCTTTGCCCTGCCGGTCCGACAGTTTGACTTCCTGTCCGTCCTGCGCCTTGAGTTGAAAGATCGGGGCCTTTTGTCCCACGGCCAGAGATTCGGCCCTGGCCCCTGACATCAGGGGCAAGCTGATGGACAACAGTAGTAAATGAACGGCTCTCTTGAGCCATCGAACAGGTTTCATAACACGACCTCGGTCAGGGTTGAACGGCAAAACTAGTGTGACATACCTAAACCTGGACGGTTCGCCTCGAGTTGGTATGGCAGGGAGATTCGGCGTCCGACTTACTGAGTATCAATAATCGGTTGCCGGGTGTTTACGTGATTTTCCTGTTTGCGGGTGACTGCAGCCAGTTCGTCCAGGTTGGTTTCACAAGCCTCCAAACATTCGTCGAGTTGCTGACCGCAACTATCGAACATCTCGGGTTCCGGGGAGGGTGCGATGCATGGGTTATCGGGATGGGATTCCGTGCCCGGATATTTTTTCAGGCAGATCCAGAAGTTCTGCTTGGCCTGCTCGAACAGCAGCCGTCTTTCTTCATTTTTGGTGGCAAAAAAGGCGCTGCACTTCTCACCGTTGGACAGGCACTGTTGGCCGCAGGCGGCCTTCTGGTCAGCCGAGGGTGAGTCCTCCCGGTGGAACAGCGAACAGCCGGTTAGGATCAGGGGGATAGCCCCAAAGCCAATCATCTTTCGGAATCTTAGCCGTAAGCAAATCGATCTATTCATTCACTTGACAAGCCCTTTGGCTAGCGATCAGGTTAAACTCACCGTGAATCCGAAGCGTCATGAGTCGCTTCGGCCCACTTAAATTATTATTGTGCGACAGCCTCATGCCTGCCGGAAGCCCTGGCCCATTACAATCGGCCAGCCTGAGGGAATTCCTTTCGAGCCTTCCCGCCTGTGCGGGGGAGCCAAGCCGGGACGCAGTGCAGCAGATGATTATCACCCAGGATCTGCCGTACCGCTGGCATCCGAAGTACATCGTGTTCGCGCTGCTGTTCCGGAATTGCCAGTTGCGTATGACCACCGAAGAGTCCGTGATTCCACCCCTGCTGCACTGCATGGCACGGATCTCGCCTGACATCGCGAGAGCGAGGCCGCATGGCGATTTGACGCTATCCCGCTTTTCACATAATTTCATGTTATTCCCACACCGGTGGGTGGCGAGCAATCGGTCTGTCCCCTGACATACCTCCACCCAGGCTATCAAACGTAAGAACACTGTCATGAATCAACGACTATCGATGCTGATCATCCTGGCCCTGATGACGCAGCTCGGCACCGGCTGTACCAGTATCCGGGCCAGAACTGAACTGCCAGCCGCCGACTGGACGCTCTACCCGGGCGTCAAGCGCGATGTGTCCGACCTGGGGGATGCCATTGAAGGCAAACTGAAGGGACCCGGGTGGATTCCCGTCGTGGTGGTGCCGATGCTGGTCGCTGACCTTCCGTTCTCCACCGTAATGGATACCTGTGCTCTGCCCTATGATGTTTATCGGGTGCATCAGGCTCGGGAGATGGAAGGGCAGCAAGAGCGCTCACCCGCTCATAGCGGTGGAGAACCGGATTGATTCCAGATAAGGCAGCGCCCTCCGGCTTGCACACGTGTGGGTGTCCGCGTTCCCAGTTTGACGCAGGCAAGGCCATCTCTGCGGACGGGTGGCTTACCCAGGCCCGCCGATATCAGCGTTCTCTGCATAACTTCCTCAGGAACATCCGGACTCGACAGTTTCACCGTACCACCGAGTAACAGTCATGGCACCACGTAACATTCTTATCGCCTTGCTGCTGTCCGCGACACTTAACCTCGCCAGCGCGCAAATGGTGGAGAATCCGCAGGAAACCGGAGAAAGCCTGAAATACCAATGCGAGGGCTACGACCGTATGTTAGGCCATGCCTCGCGACAGTTCGACGATTTCAACGGACCCCGCTGTTATGGCTACATCCAGGGCGTGACCGAGGCATTGGATGGCACCGCCTTTTGCCTGCCGGTGATCACGCTGGCTCAGAAGGTGCAAACTGTCCAAGCCTTTCTGTCCATGCATTTGACGAGGCTCAAGGAGGATGCCGTGAAACTTGTCATCGAGTCCCTGGCAGAAGTTTATCCTTGCTCAAAGCAATGACCCATTCCCGCGTGCGGTGGTCGCGCTTCCTCCTCGTCGCCTGCTTGGCTGGGTTTCTGTCCGCCTGCTCCACTATTGGCGATGACTTCGAGCTGGCGAATGCCCGGCGGGTGCAAAGCGGCATGACGCGGGAACAGGTCATCGCCATCATGGATTCCAAGCCCTCGAACGTGGAAGGCGGCGACCACGGCAAGCTGATTTGGCTTTACTCCTCGGCCGATCCGCTGTCCGTCAAGCTGAAGCGGATCAGCTTCAGCTTTGACGAGTACGGCAAGGTTTATGGCATTCCGAAGGATGGCCTCATCGGCAGTGCTGCCGGTGAAGATTACTGAGCATCCCGCGCCAGCCCCAACAGACCCACGCCCGGCGGTTACGTGCTATCGCTCTTGACTCGCAAAAGCACACCACACTGTCCCGGACAATCCTGTCATAGCCGCAAATCGGAATCCTCGGTGTCCAGAAGGTATTTAAGGTCGTAGACGATATGTTCCGGTTTGCCGAGGCAGTGTATCCCATCGGCCCCCATATCGCGAAATTGCCGATGCGCTACCGCTACTATGATGGCGTCATAGGTGCCCGGTTGTACCTCGGCCACCGGTGACAGTCCGTATTCATGTTGGGCTTCCTCGACAGCCACCCAAGGGTCAAAAATATCCACCTGACACTTGTATTCCTTCAATTCGGCGACGATGTCGACGACACGCGTGTTTCGCAAATCCGGACAGTTTTCCTTGAAAGCCAGCCCCATCACCAGTACCCGCGCGCCTTTGACCCGAATGCAGCGCTGGATCAAGGCTTTGATGAGTTGGGCAACAACGTAGACACCCATGCCGTCATTGAGTCTGCGGCCAGCCAGGATGATCTCGGGGTGGTAGCCAATGGACTGGGCCTTGTGGGTCAGATAGTACGGATCCACGCCGATGCAGTGGCCCCCAACGAGGCCCGGGCGGAACGGCAGGAAGTTCCACTTGCTGCCGGCGGCCTGCAACACGGCCTCGGTGTCGATGCCGAGCTTGTTGAAGATGATTGCCAGTTCATTGATCAGCGCGATATTGAGGTCACGCTGTGTGTTCTCGATCACCTTGGCGGCCTCAGCCACCCGGATGCTGGAAGCCCGGTGCGTGCCGGCGGTGATGATGTCCCGGTAGAGCGCATCGACGAGACCGGCGATTTCGGGAGTAGACCCTGAGGTGACCTTTTTTATGGTAGCGACGCGGTGTTCCTTGTCACCCGGGTTGATGCGCTCGGGGCTGTATCCGCAATAGAAGCCGTTGTCTCCGTGACCCAACCCGGAGACCTCTGAGTTTACATAGCGAAGGCCTGACACCTTTTCCAGAACCGGGACACAGTCTTCCTCGGTGCAGCCGGGATAAACCGTGGATTCGTAAATGACAATATCCCCGGGCTTTAATACCCTGCCGACGGTTTCGCTGGCTTTGATCAGGGGTGTCAGATCTGGACGCTTGTAGGCGTCGATCGGGGTCGGAACTGTGACAATGAAGACATTGCACGAACGGAGTTGCTCGATATCGCTTGTAAAGGTGAGGTGTGTGGCAGCCTTCAGCTCATTTGGCTCGGTTTCCTGGGTATGGTCGTAGCCTTGCTGCAGTTCGGCTATCCGCGTCTCGTTGATATCAAAGCCGACGACCTGCCGCCGCCTGCCGAATTCCACCGCCAGGGGTAGTCCGACATAACCAAGGCCGATGATGGCGATAGTGCGTTCCGGGTAAGAGGGGGGGATGGGTTGTATCATGAGGGGGGCGCTCTCATTTTAAGGATGGTGATGGTTCTGGCGTGTTGGACGACAAGGCGACTTGGACGGGTGCTTAGCCGTAATTATACGTATTTTCTAAGGGTTGACGGCAAATTGCGGGGATTACAGGTCTACGGTCCTGACCGCGATTATCCTCCCAAGACTTCGGTATCTCATTTTTCATGCTGAGGGCAATACGCTTACGCGGAACGTCCACCTCCAGCACCCTGACCTTGACTACGTCGCCGGTTTTAACCACTTGGCGCGGGTCCTTTACGAAACTGTCGGCGAGGTTGGAAATATGCACCAGCCCATCCTGATGGACGCCAATATCGACGAAGGCCCCGAAATTGGCGACATTGGTGACCACGCCCTCCAGCAGCATGCCGGGTTTCAGGTCTGAGAGTTGTGCCACGCCCTCCTTGAATTGCGCGGTCTTGAACTCGGGTCGGGGATCGCGCCCGGGCTTTTCCAACTCCCTGAGGATGTCCGTAACGGTGGGCACGCCAAACCGCTCATCGGTGAACGACTCGGCATTCACGCTCCGCAGGAAGGCCGCGTTGCCGATCAGTTCGCGGATATCCTTTCCGGTGTTCTTCAGAATACATTCCACCACCGGATAGGCTTCCGGATGCACCGCCGAGGCATCCAGCGGATTT
>JAJRDJ010000282.1 GCA_028678445.1 Methylococcaceae bacterium | reverse complement strand
CTCATCGCCGCGCGGGAGACCTGGATTTTTTCCTGTTCTTCGAGCTGCAGCAAATCCTGAAACAGGGCGCGGGTGTGCGGGTCATGGGCCTTTTCCGCGACCTCCCGATACAGTTTGACCAAGGTATCGTCGAAGGCGAGGGCCGCCGCGAAGATAGCGTCTGTCGAAGGATTTTCCGTTAGCTGGCTGGCCTCCATCACGGCATCCACATCCAGCGTGGGGGAATATTCCAGCCAGGCTTCCAGTATCCCGCCGTGCACCTCTTTCTCGTAGCGCGCCAGGGTTTGCTCGAGGTGATGCTCGTGCCGGCTCAAATACTCCAGCAGCATTTTCACTCGCTCCAATTCGGCCTTCTCATTGAGTTCGTCGTAAAGCTCGCTGATTCTGGCATGCAGGTGTTTGCCAAAATCCACAAATTCCCGAACCTGTTTACAGCAACTGCGCATGGGCTGGTACTCCTGTTAAATGAAAATAGGCTCTGAACCGAAATGTGAGCGATGGCCTCACTCCAACCAGGACGGCTCTGCTTAAAAGGTCCGAAATGATAGAGCAAAATCGCGGGTGTGTTGCCTGGTTGGCTTCTCGTTCCAGCAGCGCTGCGTGATCAGCGGGGCTCAGAAATTGATGAACATCGACCCCACCACCATGTTTTGCATCACCTGTGAATGGTGATCATTGCTGTCGATGTACTGGTGCATATAGCCTAATTCCACCCTGACCAGGGGGCTGAAACTCCACCCGCCACCGGCAAAGGCCCGATTCTGGCCGAACCCGGCTTCGCCGCCCCATTGGCTGTTGTTACCCCGCGCCAGGACCTCGTCCCAGAGAACCAGGCTCAACCGCGGTTCGAATTCCAGCGGACGCATGAAGCGGATCAATTGCCGGGGAAAAAGGCGCGGATCATTCCCGTGAATAAAATTGGCTTCCAGCATGGTCCGGAATGTGAAGGTGCCTAACTCGGTCGGCCATACGTAGCGGAAGGCGGGCCAGACGTCTTGCTGCCCGAAATAGTCAGTTCCGGCAATCTGCGTGGGAACGAAAGAATAGCCCACCCAGACGGTGGCGCGGTCAGAAATGGCATAACCCAGCGCCACGCGGGCCACGCCCTGATACCAGTCCTGCCAGTCGTCATTCCAGCGGGACTGGCCCTCAAGCCAGAGCCGAAACGGGCTCAGGTCCGGGTGTATGAAGCTGAGATTGCCTTCGGCCACCACCTGGGCCCAACTGCCCCACCAGTTGGTGGTGACTTCGGCCTGACTGGCATGGGGAATGAGCAGCGCGGGCAGTGACACCAGCATGCTGGCCAGGAGCCTTGCAAATTTTGTCATTGGTTGAGGACCGGCCAGGGCCGGTGGATATTGAGCGCCACAGAATCACGGGCAGTGCCATCCGGTGCAGCATATCAAGGCTCCTTGAAAGAGCAGAGCTTCCGGTCACGGCATAGCAGCACATAGACCATTTCCCTGCCGCATCCCTGGGCCTGGATGTGGTACTCGCTATAGAGCTCGCCGAGTGGCTGTCCGGCGTCTTCCTGTTCCGCAAGCAGGGTCTCCCGTACCGCCGCACAGCCCAGATCATCGAGGGCGCGCTGGTGAACACTTTGCAGGGCGATGGCGGAGTTTTCCGCCAGCAGTTCGCTATCGCTGATGCAGCCGGCCAGCAGCAGGCAGGGAGCCAGGAACCGGAACGTAGCCGCCATGGATGGCTTGTTCCCAAGCCCTGGATGCCCGGGCCGGACGGCGTCAATGCGGTTGGAGGGCATGGCTGTAAATCCTGTTGAATCGTAAAAAGTAGAATTATCCTCCCATGAGCGGAACCGGTCCTGCCTTTACCGAAACCTGCATACACTGTCGCCGGGAATGAGCACTACCCGCCCGGCAAGGGGAAATTCGTCAATTGGGGTTAGGCGGGAAAGCGTCCCCGCGCTTAAAATGATCGCAACGGAACCTCCAAAAATTATCCGTCCATGCTCTTCGGCTTCGCCCGGGAGAGCCTTCGACAGGCTCAACCGAACGGATAAGCTGCTGATTTGCCAGGATAACCGTTCCCGATGAGCTTTTCGAAGTGCAATTTTTAAAGGCTTCCTTAAGGCGCACTCGATTTCCCGCCTAAACGAGTCGCGCTGAATTGGAAAAGTCGGCGGGCATGCCTTGAGCAAGAGAAAACCCATGCACACTGGTATCCTCCCGTCAGCCGTCAATTGCATTTCAAGAATCAGGCGCTGGCCATGAACCAACTTATCGCCATCGCCCTTGGCGGTTCGGCTGGCGCCGTCACCCGCTTTCTGGTCGCCAACGGGGTTTACGGCTGGCTGGGCCGGGATTTCCCGCACGGTACCTTGTTCGTCAATGTGTCCGGGTCCTTTCTTATGGGGCTGCTGACGGAGTTGCTGCTGCAACGCTTCGCTGTTGCGGCGGAATACCGGGCGGCCATTTTGGTAGGATTCCTCGGGGCCTTCACCACCTTCTCCAGCTTTGCTCTCGAAACCCTTTATCTTTTGCAAGAGGGCAGCCTGCTCAAGGCGTTCCTGAACATTCTGTTCAGCACCCTGTTGTGCGTGGGCGCGGTGTGGATCGGCCTTGTCTGGGGCCGGACTCTGTTCACGGGCGCGGGTCCGTTCTGGAATGGCCAGGGACTGGCTTACCTGGGGCTGGTACTCGGCTGGATCACCGCTTTTTTGGTCGTCCTGCTGGCGACGATCCTCTTTCACTACCTGGTATGGCCCGCGTCCTGGCGGGCGGTGGCGCTGATCCTCATGCTGGGCGGAGTCACCGTGGTCTCCACTCTCTGGACGTCGTTCCGGCTGACCGAGGTCCGGCTGGAGCTGGGCGGTCTGTTCACGGTCTTCACACTCAATGGGCTCTGCGCGGCGGCGGTGCTCTGGCTGGCAACTCATGCAGGAAACTGGTTATGGCAACTCAACCCGTCACGGTAGCGCGGATTTATCTCCGCGAAGGCGAACATCAACTGAACAGGTTGATCGATTTTCTCCATCACGAGGAAAAAGTCGCGGGCGTGACCGTCCTGCGCGGCATTGCCGGGTTCGGCCCTGATGGCCGGATGCACACGGCGTCCCTGGTGGATTTGTCGCTGGATCTGCCGTTGGTTCTGGAGTTTTATGACACGCCCGAGCGGGTGGTGGCCGTGCTCGAACGGCTTGAAGCCCTCATGAAGGTGCCGCATGTCATCAGTTGGCCGGCCTGTCTCCATTTGCCCGGGGCTTGATGATGCCGGGTAGCCCCTGTTCCGGAAGGCGGTGGCCCCCGCTCTCCTGGGCCGGGCCTTACTGCCGGTTACGCGATGTGCCGCGGAGCCGCCCGCTTCACACCCACCCATCCCGGCAACAACACGGCCGCCGAGAGGGCGCACCCGCCGGAGAATGCAAAAGCCGCCCAGGGTGAAATGGATTGATAGAGCCCGCCGAAGATCATGGAGGCGGGCAACAGGCAGACACCCGCGATGAGGTTGAACCAGCCGAAGGCGGTGCCGCGCCGTGCCGCTGGGGCCAGGTCGGCCACCAGGGCTTTTTCCACGCCTTCGGTCGCGGCCATAAAAATGCCGTAGAACGCGAACAAGACGAATAACCACACGCCATCCCGACGCATGAGCCCCAAGCCGAGATAAAACACCCCATAGGCAACATACCCGCTAGTGAGCAGGGGTACCCGCCCGATACGATCCGACAAGCCCGACAAGTGCGTGGAAAACAGCATGGCCACCGCCGAAACCGCTGCCCACAGCAGGGGGATGTGTGCCTGTGGCACTCCCAGTTCCCGGGCACGCAGCAGCAGGAACATGTTCGAAGAATTTCCCAGCGTAAACAACGCCACCACCACGAGATAGCGTTGGAACATAGGCGGCATGTCACCCAGCCGCCAGTCAAACGCCGCAGTCCGCGCTGCCGCGGGACAGCGCGGCTCTTTGATCATCAGGGCCAGCCCCAGACAGAGGACACCGGGGATGGCGGTCCACAGGAAGATGTCCTGCAAGGCCAGGCCCGATCCCAGCAGGAATGCCGCCAGCACTGGGCCGATGACCGCACCGGCATTGTCCATGGCCCGATGCAATCCGAACGCCAGTCCCCGCTGCTGTTCATCGACACTCTGGGCCAGCAGGGCATCCCGCGGCGAGCTGCGCAAACCCTTGCCCACCCGGTCGGCAAAACGGATCAGCAACAGGCCGGGCCAGCTCGTGACCAGCGCGATGAGGGGCCGGCCAAAACCGGCCAGTCCATAACCCAGCAGAATCCACGGTTTGGCATGGCGGGTGCGGTCCACGATCACACCCGAGAAGAGCTTGAGCAGACTGGCGGTGGCTTCGGCAATGCCCTCGATAATGCCCATCGCCCGGGGTCCCGCCATCAGCACCGAGCTGAGGTAGAGGGGCACCAGTGGATAAATGAGCTCCGAGGCGGAATCATTGACGAGGCTGATCAACCCGATCAGCCATACGGTACGTGGAAGGCTTTGTAAGGATTGCAACATCAGGGTGTGGCAGTCCTTGGCCGTGACAAATGGCTAAGCTTTATCAATTGCCTAATGGTGTTTGCCCGCTGAAGCCGGAACGCCTTCATTCCGGAGGAGCGGGTTTGGCTTTTCTGGAGCGTGGCGGTTTGCCTTGCTTGGCCTTGTCCCGGGCGGCTCGCGCCAGGCTGACATATTTTTGCTTCAGCAAGGTCAGTTCCTCCTCCTCCAGCTCCTCCAAATCCAGCAAGGCATCATCCGCCCACTCGACGGCGCGGATGAGTTCATCCAGCTTGACTTGCATGGCTTCCGTATCGCGG
This sequence comes from Methylococcaceae bacterium, assembly GCA_028678445.1. Taxonomy (GTDB): domain Bacteria; phylum Pseudomonadota; class Gammaproteobacteria; order Methylococcales; family Methylococcaceae; genus UBA6136. Next base: position 817 of record JAJRDJ010000282.1, on the reverse strand, counting down.
TTCTGGGTGTGCTGGATCAGGAACACCATCAGGAAGGTGACGATGGTGGTGGCGGTGTTGATGACCAGTTGCCAGGTATCGCTGAAACCAAACAAAGGGCCGGTGATGACCCAGAGCAAAATCACAGCCAGCGCCAGATTGAAGGCAATGGGTCTGCCGGACAATCGTCCGAACAATCGGGCAAAACGGTCGAAGCGGGCGTTCGAATACTCGACATGGCCCAAGTGCTTTTTGAGGGTACCCGCCAGATGACGGCCGACTGACACAATTGTTGTACGATTCATTATTCTTGTTCTCCGGCTAATGCTTCAACGTAAGGGTCGGAGGGCAGCAACGGTTTGCCTCCGAAGTGGTATCTTGATCCATGACCAAGCCTCTATTCTGAAGTAACGAAATCGCAACTGCCAAGCGTCATAACGTCAACAACGCCATGTGCCCATTCGAGCCGCAAATCATCGCAGCGCTTCATTCCAGATCCCGCGAGTCTCATGACATTCTGCCGGAACCATGCTTGAGCTCATACCACTCCAGTCACTTTTGATCCGGAGAGTCCCTTATGCCCATGCACTTCGTCGGCTACCGGCAGGGCCAAAAGCTTGATCGCTTTGCGTTCGAGCAGGTCAGCGATGTTCTCGAACAAACGGACGCCTTCATCTGGCTGACCATCACCCATCCCTCACCTCAGGAACTGTGCCTGATTCAGGAGGAATTCAGCCTGCATGAACTGGCGATCGAGGACGCCAGTTCCGCCCATCAGCGGCCCAAACTCGAGGAGTACGGGGATACCCTGTTTCTGGCCCTGCATACCGCCCGTCTG
>JAJRDJ010000281.1 GCA_028678445.1 Methylococcaceae bacterium | reverse complement strand
CGGGTTATCGAAAACCGCCATCGCCTGATCGAGGAGCTCGGGCTGCCATCGTCGCCTCAATGGCTGACGCAGGTGCACGGCAACCGGGTGATCGAGGCGGGCCTGATGGCCGGCGCGCCCGAGGCAGACGCCACGTTCACGAGCGCGGCGGGCAGGGTATGCGCGGTGATGACCGCCGACTGCCTGCCGATCTTGCTATGCAGCCGGGACGGGGGCGCGGTGGCCGCTGTGCATGCCGGCTGGAAGGGGCTCGCGGGCGGTGTCGTAGAGTCCGCCGTTGCCGCTCTCGGAACGCGGGAATTGCTGGCCTGGCTGGGCCCCGCCATCGGCCCCGATGCCTTCGAAGTGGGGGAAGCAGTCCGCTCGTTGTTTACGGCTCTGGACTCTGCCTTCACCGGCGCCTTCCGCCCGGCCGGCGAAGATAAGTGGCTGGCGGATATCTATCAACTCGGACGCGTGATTCTGACCAGGGCAGGCCTGCAACCCGACGCCATCCATGGCGGCGGCTGGTGTACCCACGACCAGCCCGACGATTTTTTTTCCTACCGCCGGGACCGCGTGACGGGCCGCATGGCGACCCTGATCTGGCGCGAATGATCTTTACCTCATGAGCTTGTTGCTTTACATCATTATTTTTACCCTCATTGGCGGGATACTGAGCGTGGCCGCGGCAGGGCTCCTATTGCTGGTACCGGAGAACCATCACCCGCGCATCCTGCCGCATGGCGTAAGCTTTGCCTTGGGCGCCTTGCTCAGCGTGGCCTTCCTTGACTTGCTACCGGACGCCCTGGTGAAGGCGGGTAGTGAACATACCCAGACGCTTCTGGCGACCGTGCTGGCCGGCATCCTCGGTTTTTTTCTGCTGGAGAAGTTGCTGCTCTGGCGTCACTGTCATGCCGATCATTGCGAAACCCACTCGGAGCAACACTTCCATCAACCCGCCGGCACCCTCATCGTGGTGGGCGATGCCATCCATAACTTCGTCGACGGCGTCCTCATCGCCGCGGCATTTCTGACCGATACGCAACTCGGCATTATTACCAGTCTGGCCGTGGCGGCCCATGAAATCCCCCAGGAAGTCGGTGATTTTGCCATTCTGTTGCAGAGCGGGTATGGCAAAACCCGTGCGCTCGCCTTTAACCTCCTGTCGAGCCTGGCGACCATGGTCGGCGGAGTCCTGGCCTATTTCAGTCTGGAGCATCTCCACGATGCCTTGCCATACATCCTCGCCCTCGCCGCCTCCAGCTTCATTTACATTGCCGTGGCCGATCTGATACCCAGTCTGCACCAGAGAACCACCGCCCGCGCCTCGCTGCAGCAGATCGGACTCATCATGGCCGGCGTCGTCGTGATTTACTGGGTGCATACTCACGCGGAAATCGCCCGCCAGCCCACCCCCTCGGTCTCCGTTTTGTTACCCTGATCGCCGACGCTCGATGAGTCCACCCCGCCATGAACCTCGACCCACTCATAGAAACTAGCCTGAATGCTCTGGACGACATCCTTATCCGGAGCCTGGGTGCAACCGCGACCACTTTCGCCGCCCGGGCGGAACAAGTCGCCGCCACCTTGACAGACGATGTGGCGCAACCACTGCGTGCCATCGCGGCGCTCCATGCCCGTCTGTCAGCCAACATGACGCCCGACCCGCGACTGGTGGGTGAATTTTGTTTTGCCTGTGGCGCCCTGCATGAAAAGTTGGGCGCGCTCATGCAGACCCAGATGGAGTTGGAGAGCGCCATCGTGGGACCTGAGAGTATCAGCACGACTCCGCTGCAGCGGTCGCAGTCAGATCAGTTGACGCGGCTCATCGAAACCCGTGACCGGCTCTTCCGGAAGGTAGCCGACCTGACGCTGAAGTTTCTGCTGCTTGGGTTGGGCCTGCTCACCCTGGGGCTGATGCTGGGCGTACTTTGAATCCATCGCAACCCCGTTAATAGCATTGGCCGGAGCCATCGAAAAAGTGCTTTCCCAATTGACTTGAAACCTCGCCCCCGGATATCATTCCGGGTTTACTGAATTTCACTCTCCATTGGAGACTTAACAACATGTACGCGGTTATACACACAGGTGGCAAGCAGTACCGGGTCAAGCCCGGTGAACTCTTGAAGGTTGAGACGCTGGCTGCCGAAGCAGGTCAGGAAATCCAGTTCGACAAGGTCTTGCTGGTGCAGACCGATGATGGCATCAAGGTCGGCAGGCCCTACCTCGAAGGCGGGACAGTCACTGCTACCGTGACCGCGCACGGGCGTCACCCCAAAATCAAGATCGTGAAATTCCGCCGCCGCAAGCACTACATGAAGCAGGCGGGCCACCGGCAGAATTTCACCGAAGTCAAAATCACTGGCATCACCGCCTAACACTTCGAGAGGCAACAACCATGGCACACAAGAAAGCGGGCGGCAGCTCCCGGAATGGCCGCGATTCCAATGCCCAACGGCTGGGCGTCAAGCGGTTTGGCGGAGAACTGGTCACGGCAGGCAGCATCATCGTCCGCCAGCGTGGCACCCAGTTCCACCCGGGCGAGAATGTCGGTGTCGGCAAGGACTACACCCTGTTTGCCAAGGCGGACGGTCATGTGACGTTCAAGGTCAAGGGTCCCCTGGGACGTAAATATGTCAGCATCGCTCAGGTTGAAGCAACCTGAAGCACCGCTGAAGCCTTGCGCTTTTCCGCATGAGAAGCCTCGTCCCTGACGGGGCTTTTTTGTCAGGATTCTCATGAAATTTGTTGATGAAGCGGATATTCGCGTCGAAGCCGGCGATGGTGGCAGCGGTTGCGTGGGATTCAGGCGCGAGAAATACATCCCGTTCGGTGGTCCCGACGGCGGTGACGGCGGTGACGGCGGCAGCGTCTACCTCGTGGCTTCGGCCAACCTCAACACCCTAGTCGACTTTCGCTACCATGCCGTTTTCAGGGCCGAGCGCGGACACAACGGCTCGGGCGGCAACTGCACCGGGCGGGCGGGTCAGGACTGCATCGTTCAGGTGCCCACCGGAACCCAGATCTCCGACGCCGAATCCGGCGAAAAGCTGGGCGATCTCACGAAGGAAGGGCAGACACTGCTGGTCGCCAGGGGCGGCTGGCATGGCTTGGGCAATACCCGTTTCAAGAGCAGTACCAATCGTGCTCCGCGCCAGTCAACGCCAGGCAAGCCCGGCGAGAGACGGCAGCTGCATCTGGAGCTAAAGGTTATCGCCGATGTCGGTTTGCTGGGTTTGCCGAATGCCGGAAAGTCCAGCCTGATTCGTGCCATCTCCGCTGCCCGGCCCAAGGTGGCCGACTACCCCTTTACGACACTTCATCCCAATCTCGGCGTTGTCCGCGTGGACGATCAGCGCAGTTTTGTAATGGCGGATATTCCCGGACTGATCGAGGGTGCCGCCGAGGGTGCCGGTCTCGGCATCCAGTTTCTGAAGCATCTGTCACGCACCAGTCTGCTGTTGCACGTGGTTGATGTTGTACCTTGTGAAGGTGAGGACGATCCCGTCGTGGCCGCCCGCAAGGTGATCGAGGAGCTGAAGAAGTGGGGCGAGGGTCTGGACGAGAAACCGCGTTGGCTTGCGCTGAACAAGATCGACTGTCTCCCACCCGACGCAGTCGAGGAGCGCTGCCAAGCCATTACCGGGGCGCTGAACTGGACAGGGCAGAGTTTCAGAATTTCGGCGATCGCCGGTACGGGACTGAGCGACTTGATATTCAGCGTGATGGACTTTCTGGAAGCGCGGAAGGCAGCAGATGCAGCAGAGGAGTGAGTTCGCCGGTGCGCGGCGGATTGTT
>JAJRDJ010000280.1 GCA_028678445.1 Methylococcaceae bacterium | reverse complement strand
CGCCAAGGCGCTCGGCGATATCGCTCGGGCCAGGGGGATGTCCCAGGTGGCGCGTGATTCCGGCTTGTCCCGCGAAAGCCTCTACAAGGCGCTGTCCGGGGACCGGAGCCCGAGGTTTGATACCATCTACCCATGCTGCCCCCAATCTCCCCATGCCATCACCCCGTTGGGATATCGCTTGCTTTTTCCTTGCCCGTTCTCTATTTTAGTATAGTCGTTTAATCTAAAATACTGATAGCCATTGTTTTAGGTTCCAGGCCGGTCGGATGAAACGCAAGCTCCAGGGAAAATACGTGACCCTATCGACGGCGGGAGAGGAGGTCCGGGCCTTCGTGCCCGCGCCGCTGCCGCCGGATCCGCCCATCGACTGGACCCCGGAGTTGCGCAGCAAGTTTGACCAGGCCCTTCTGGCATTGGGACGTCTGGACAGCGTTTCAACCCTGCTGCCGGACACCTCGCTGTTCCTCTACATGTATGTCCGCAAGGAGGCCGTGCTCTCCTCCATGATCGAGGGGACCCAGTCGTCGCTTTCGGACCTGCTGCTGTTCGAGCTGGATCAGGTGCCGGGCGTCCCGTTGGATGACGTACGCGAGGTCAGCAACTATGTCGCGGCGCTCGACCACGGCCGGCGCCTGCTGACAGACGGGCTGCCGTTGTCGCTGCGGCTGTTCCGGGAAATCCACGGGGTGCTGTTGGCCAAAGGTCGAGGCAGTAGCCAGGCTCCAGGCGAATTCCGGCGCAGCCAGAACTGGATCGGCGGCACCCGTCCGGGGAATGCGGCCTTCGTTCCGCCTCCTGCCGCAGCGGTGCCGGAGTGCATGGGCAAGCTCGAGCTGTTTCTGCACGACCGCCCCGAGCCGACTCCGACGCTGCTCAAGGCGGCCCTGGCCCATGTGCAGTTCGAGACGATCCATCCTTTTCTGGACGGCAACGGGCGCCTGGGGCGTCTGCTGATCACGCTGCTGCTGTGCGAGTATAAGGTGTTGCGGGAGCCGATGCTCTACCTCAGCCTCTACTTCAAGACGCATCGCCAAGCTTACTACGAGTTGCTGAACCGCGTGCGCCTGACCGGCGATTGGGAAGCCTGGCTCGATTTCTTCGCCGAAGCGGTCATCGTCACGGCCACCCAAGCGGTGGAAACAGCGCAGCAGCTTTTCGACCTGTCGAACCGGGACCGCGACAAGATCGGCGGCCTCGGCCGGGCGGCAGCGTCCACCCTGCAGGTCCACCGGGCGCTGATGGAGCGCCCCATCGCAACCTCGGGCTGGCTGGTCGAGAAAACCGGAATCTCTCCAGCGACAGTCAACAAGTCGCTTGCCCATCTCGCACAGCTCGGCATCGTGCGCGAGCTCACCGCTAAAAAACGTAACCGTCTGTTTAGCTATGCAGGCTATGTGGAGATCATGAGCCGCGGCACAGAGTTGCCAGGAAGGTAAACGGTTCGATTTCGTATTCGGACAACATAGATCGTAATTTATTGAACACGCTGGGGGCAGCCTATGACCACAGAAGCTGATGCCCGCATACTGATCGACAAGCTGCTTGAGCACGCCGGCTGGTCCATCACCGACAAAGCGCAGGTTTCGACCGAGGAAGCTGTAGCCGATGGCCGCGCCGATTATCTGTTGAAAGATACCCGGAGTCGACCGCTCGCAGTGCTTGACCGAAGTCATCATCTGCATGGCCACCGCTATCCTGCGCATCTGGCAGGCGGGGACATCTGCGTGAGGTGAAGTAATTACAAGAGAAGAGCTTTACCAGCTGGTCTGGTCCAAGCCGATGACCAAGGTGGCAGAGCAGTTCGAGGTCTCGGGAAGCTACATGGCCCGGGTTTGCTCACTCCTTCAAGTGCCGCGACCCGAGAGGGGTTACTGGGCGAAATTGGCGGTCGGGAAAGCCCCAGCGCAACAACCGCTGCCTGAAGCGTTGCCAGGTGATCAGCTTTTCTGGTCCAAAGACAGAGCGTTCCATGATAACCCGGCACTCAAGCCAGAAGTACCGAAAAGGCCCAGAAAAGAATGTAGGCCTCGGCCAATTTCCGGCTCTCATGCCCTCATACGTGGCGCCAAGGCTCATTTCGAATCGGGCCGACCGGTCGAGGAGGGAGAGTACCTCAAGCCATACAAGAAGCTGATAGTCGACATCACGGCCTCCAAGGCGGGACTCAACAAGGCGCTTGCTTTCACAAACGACCTATTCAACGCTCTTGAATCTGCCGGATATCGAGTACGCTTGGCAACCCAGAATGACCACCTCATGCGCGCGGAGGTCGACCAACATGAGAAACCGTTAAAGAGGCACGAATACTACCCACGTCTTTGGTCCCCGTTTCACCCTACCGTTGTATTCGTTGGAACAGTAGCGATCGGGTTGGCCGTAGTCGAAATGTCTGAACCTGTATTGATGCGCCACCTCAACGGAGCATATATTCGGGACTCCGAATACATACCCCCAAAAGCTTCCCGCCGACACATTGACCACACATGGACGACCACTAGAGAATTGCCGTGCGGCCGTCTCCGACTCCTCGCATACTCTCCCTACTGGAGGGTCTCATGGTCGGCCATGTGGCAGGAAAGCAAGAATGCATCATTGGTGCGAGAGATCCCCTCGATTGTCAAAGGGATCGATGACGCTGCTGATTCCTTAGTTGACCTGTTGAAAGAGGCAGACCTCCAAGCTGAAGTTGCCCGACAGAAGCTGATAGTAGAGGAAGAGAACCGCCGCAGGGAGGAAGATCGCCAGCGGATTCAACAATCGATCAAAGACAGCCAAGCGCAGCTCGCCCAAATCATCCAGGCATGGGCCGATGTTATGAACCTGGAGCGCTTCTTCCAAGGCGTATACGACCACGCTCAAGCGCTTCCAGCCCATGAACGCGATTTGGTACTTGAACACCTCAAGCTCGCTCGCGAGTTCGCGGGTACGAAAAACCCTTTGGATTTCTTCCTGGCATGGAAAACTCCCCTTGAGCGCTATAAGTCGCTGTCAACCCGAACGGCTGGTAATAGTGCTGAAAAGCACGAGGTGTAAGCAGGTGATAGAGGGCATGGCACATCCAGCGGCACAGTATCTTCCGCGATGGAATCGGCCCAGCCAACCGTCAACCAACTTGTGGACCGCAAAGAATAACCTTTATGGACACCGACGATTTGACTGAAATGGCTTGGGACGTCATCGTCCGTGCCGCCTGCGTTTCGGATACCCTGAAAGCCGAGCTTGGTGCAATGGCCCGTCGGTTTCAGTCTGAGGATGAATGGCTTCGAGGGGTTCGTGCCCATCTGGAAAAAATTACCGAAAACCCAGCCGAGTATGCAGACGCTTGGGACCTTGAAAACGAGGAAGGTATCACGGCAACCATGATTGGGAGCTGCGCGGCCGAGCTCTTCCTTCGAGTGAATGAAATCTTAGCCATACCTTTGAGTCGGCGAGGTGCAAGGGCATGGTGATCCTGAAGTTTCCGGAGCGCATCAAGCCTTCTTTCAGACGATACATCGGCATCGACTACTCCGGCGCGGAAACGCCCGATTCCAGTCTGAAGGGGATTCGGGTGTACCAAGCCAGCCGCGAGTCTCTGCCAGTGGAGGCCGGGCCGCCGCCAAGCCCGCGCAAGTACTGGACCCGACGTGGCCTGGCGGAATGGCTGGCAGAACGCCTGTCTGAAGACATGCCGACCCTGGTCGGTATCGACCATGGCTTTTCCTTCCCACTGCGCTACTTCGAGATCCATTGGCTGGAGCCGGACTGGCAGGAGTTCCTCGACGACTATCAAAAGCACTGGCCGACCGACGCCGAACACACCTACGTCGATTTTATCCGGGACGGTTTGCATGGCAAAGGCGAGGCCCGTTCCGGCAGCGCCCGCTGGCGGCGGATCACCGAAGAACGCGCGAGAGCAAAGTCTGTCTTTCATTTCGACGTACCCGGATCGGTGGCCAAGTCAACCCATGCGGGGCTCCCGTGGCTGCGCTACCTGAGGCAGCAACTGGAAGACCGTGTCCATTTCTGGCCCTTCGACGGATGGGACATCCCTGCTGGCAAGTCCGCCTTGGTCGAGGTCTACCCTTCGTTGTGGAACAAGAGCTTCCCGCGGG
>JAJRDJ010000279.1 GCA_028678445.1 Methylococcaceae bacterium | reverse complement strand
CTTGCCACGATTGATTAGTCATCACCCGACCCGTACAATACGATGCATATTCAGTGCATCAATGATTCGTGAATTTTAGTGGGATTTAGGCCGCCGTTGCTTTCGACCCGCGACCCAAAGCCGTTTCTGGAAGCCGAGTCAGCAATCCCCGAGAGCGAGGGGCGGGACTCACCCCTTGCTGAATTACCTCCATTTGCCCCTTTTTTGCAGGGTAGCTCGTGTACCAGTTTGTCCTGATCACCCATATTCTCGCCGCAACGCTTTGGACGGGCGGTCATCTGCTCCTGGCTTTTGGATTCCTCTCCGCCGCCTTGCGTCACCGCAATGTGGCCTTGATCGAAGCGTTCGAACAGCGTTTCGAGCCAATCGGGCTTCCCGCCCTGGTCATTCAGGTCGTGTCGGGCCTCTGGCTGGCCAATGCGCTGCAGCCTGACTGGAGTCGCTGGATCGGCTTTTCGGACCCGGCGTCTTCGCTGATTTTTCTGAAACTGCTGCTACTCCTGTCGACAGTGGCCTTGGCGGTCCATGCCCGGATAAAGCTGATTCCCAACCTGCGGCTGGCGACGCTGCCGGCATTGGCCTGGCACAGTCGGGGTGTGACGCTGCTGTCTGTGCTGTTTGTTGTCGCCGGGGTTGGCCTCCGCACCCGGGGCTTCGGGTAGGCGTCTCCGCAAGCCTTTTTTCACCCGTCGAACGACCGAGTTTCTCCCGCCATGTCGCAACGAGAACCACTGCTCCCCGCCTTGAGCATGACTACCCTCTTCAGCTATGCCTTCCGACCCTTTTTTCTGCTGGTTGGCGGCGCCGCTGTCGTCTTGATCGCGGGCTGGGGGTTGCATCTGGCGAATCTGCTGGTCTGGCCTGACCCGCTCTCCGCCAAGATCATTCATGGCCATGAAATGTTGCTCGGTTATACCGGCGGGGCCATCGCCGGCTTCCTGTTGACCGCCGTCGCGACCTGGACCGGGCGCCCGCCCGTGAGCGGCCGCTTATTGATGGCGCTCTGCGCGGCCTGGATCGCGGCGCGCTTGGGTGCCTGGTTACCGGGGTCCCTGGGCGTGGTGGTCTGGGGCTTGGGCAGTCTGCTGTTCTGGGCCGGCTTGCTGGGCTTGATGGCGCGCGAGGTGCTGGGCGCCAGGAACACCCGAAATTACAAGGTACTCGCCTTGCTGTTGGCGTTTCTGGTGCTGGAAGCGATTTTCTTCGGCACACCGGGTAACCCTTGGGTTCAGGAAGCGTGTCTCCGCGCGGGTTTGTTCCTGGTGCTGGGCATGGTCTCCGTGGTCGGAGGCCGCATCATCCCGGCCTTTACCCAGAACTGGTTGCGGCAGATGCGACCCGAAATCCAGGCGCGGTTGCCGGGCTTCAACCGGCTGGATCTTGCCGTGGTGCTGATCACCTCGGTGTTCGCCATCGGCTTTGGGTTGTGGCCGCTAGCGGCAGTGACCGGTTGGCTGGGGTTGATCGCCGGGTTCGCGCAAGCCGTGCGGCTCGCCCGCTGGCAGGGCTGGCTGACCGCCCGGGAGCCCTTGTTGTGGATTCTGCATGTGGGTTACGCCTGGATTCCGCTGGGGTTCCTCCTCCTGGGGCTGGGCATACTTGGGGAGCCCCCGGTGCTGGATCGTGGCCTCCATGCGCTGGCGTATGGCGCGATCGGCACGCTCATTCTGGGCGTGGCCGCCCGGGTGGCGCTGGGCCACACCGGCCGGCCCTTGCAGAGTTTTCCGGCGATGACCCTGGCTTTTGTCCTGATTTCGCTGGGAACGCTCTGCCGCCTTCTGGCCCCCGCCATGGGCGCATTATTGGGATTGTCCGTTGCCTTGTGGGTACTGGCTTATGCCCTGTTTCTGCTGCAATACGCGCCGATATTGTTGCGGCGGGGACTGAAGAATGCTGTGTAGCCGCGGCTGGGCACGCACGGCAGCGTAATCAAGCCGCGCTCGAACGATTTCGGCAAACAGTCCACCCAAACGAAATTTACCTATACCCGTAAAACCTGGGCAAAGCCACAGCAAAACGGGATTTCAAGTCTCAGGACCTTATGTCACAAGTCAGTGAATCGCTGTTAAGCACGGAGAATGCGCCTTACCTTGCCGAGCTGTATGACTGCTTTCTCGCTGATCCGCACTCGGTAGACGCCAGTTGGGCGGCTTTTTTTGCCGGCTTGCCAGGCCAGGAAGGTCCGATCCGGTCCGATGCGCTGGATCCGGATTGCACCGCGCCGTTGCAGATGTCGGTATTGCGGACAGGGGCGCGGCAGATACTCGGCGATCCGGACATTCGTCGCGCCACGCTGGATTCCATTCGGGCGCTGATGATCATTCGCGTCTTTCGGGTGCGCGGCCATCTGCTGGCCAAGGTTGACCCTCTTGGCCTGGAAGGGAAAAAGTACCATCCGGAACTCGACCCTAAGACCTGGGGATTCACCGAGGCGGACATGGATCGCCCGATCTTCATCAATCAGGTGCTCGGACTCGAAACCGCAACGCTGCGGGAAATCCTCCAAATTCTTGAAAAGACTTACTGCGGCCCCATTGGCGTCGAGTTCATGCATATCCAGAATCCCGAGGAAAAGGCCTGGATACAGCAGCGCATCGAGAGCATCGGCAACGAGACCCATTTCACCGAGCGGGGCAAGCTGACCATTCTCGAACGGCTGACCCAGGCCGAGGGTTTCGAACGGTTCCTGCACCTGAAGTATCCTGGCACCAAACGCTTTGGCCTCGATGGCGGCGAATCCACGATTCCGGCCATTGAACAGATTCTGAAGCGGGGTGCCCAACTCGGCATCCGGGCGGTTGACCTGGGCATGTCGCACCGCGGACGGCTCAACGTGCTGGCCAGCATCATGCTGAAACCCTACCGGGCGATCATGGCGGAGTTCCAGGATTGTGTCTCACATCCCGAAGATGTCGAGGGTTCGGGGGACGTGAAGTACCACCTGGGCACCTCGGCGGACCGCATTTTCGATGGTCACCCAATCCATCTGTCGCTGACCGCCAATCCCTCGCATCTTGAGGCGGTGAACCCGGTGGTCCTGGGCAAGACACGAGCCAGGCAGACACAGACCGGGGATGTCACCAAGGATCAGGCAATGGCCATCCTGCTGCACGGTGATGCCGCCTTTGCCGGTCAGGGATTGGTCGCCGAGTGCCTGGGGTTGTCGGAACTTCAGGGCTACCGGACCGGTGGCACCATCCACTTCATCATCAACAACCAGATCGGGTTCACCACCAGCCCGGTCTACTCGCGCTCGTCACCTTACCCGTCGGATGTCGCAAAAACCGTCCAGGCGCCGATATTTCACGTCAATGGCGACAACCCCGAAGCCGTCGTGCATATCGCGCGGATCGCCACCGAGTTTCGCTGTAAATTCAAGCGCGATGTGGTGATCGACATGTTTTGCTACCGGCGATATGGTCACAACGAGGCCGACGAACCCGCGTTCACCCAGCCGAAGATGTACCGCTCGATCGCCCGTCAGCCGACGACGCGTTCACTTTATGCCGGCAAGCTGATCGACGAAGGCGTCTTGACCCAGGGCGATGCCGACCAGCTGCTGCTCGAATTCAATAGCCACTTGGAAGGCGAATTCGAAGCAGCTCGCCATTACCAGGTCAGGCAGGCCGGCTGGCTGCAGGGGCGCTGGGAGGGGCTGAAGACGCTCATCGGCGAGGAGGAACTGCGCGAGGAGGATACGGCGGTCGGCCTGGAAGGACTGAGTCAGGTAGGCCGGGCCATGGCCCGCCCCCCACCGGATTTCAATCTTCACCCCCGGCTGTTGCGGCTGTTCGAGGCCAAGCAGACGATGCTGGAAACCGGAACGCGAGTCGACTGGGCGACGGCAGAGGGGCTGGCCTTCGGCACCCTGCTGGTGGAAGGTATCCCGGTGCGCCTGTCGGGTCAGGATTCGGGCCGTGGCACATTCTCGCATCGGCATGCCGTGCTGATCGATCAGGAAGACGAGCACAAATACATCCCGCTTAACCATATCGCCAATGGGCAAGCGGCTTTCGAAGTCATCGACAGCCCGCTGTCGGAGGCCTCGG
>JAJRDJ010000278.1 GCA_028678445.1 Methylococcaceae bacterium | reverse complement strand
GTAATGAAAACAAGGCCCTGATCCGTCATTCCCTGGCCATCCAGGAAGAAGAGCGCCGGAACCTGGCCCGGGAACTCCATGATGAATTCGGCCAATGCCTGACCGCCATCAAGGTCATGAGCGCCACGCTGCGGCAGCCCGGCGAGGCACCCGGATCACCGGCAGGCCAGATCATGGGGCTGTGTGACCGGCTCTTTGGCGTGGTACGGGCGATGCTGCGGCGGCTGCGGCCGATGGTGCTGGAAGATCTGGGTCTGGCCGCCGCGCTGGAAGACCTGGCCGAACAGTGGCGAACCAGCCACCCGGACCTCAGGATTCACCTTGACTGCGCGCCCGCCGTCGCGGAACTGAGTGGCGACCTGGCCCTGCAACTCTTTCGCAGCATTCAGGAATGCCTGACCAATATCGTCAAACATGCCCATGCCCGAGAGGTCTGGATTGACCTGACGCAGAACGCCGCCCACGCAATCAACGTGACCGTCCGCGACGATGGCCGAGGCTTTACGGCGAACCGGCCCGGGCGCGGGTTTGGTCTGTCCGGGATTCGCGAGCGGGTCGCCGGGCTGGGTGGCCATCTGACGCTGGACACCCGGCCGGGCCACGGTGTGACCGTGCGGATCGTCATTCCTCGGCTTGAGGCCATCTCATGACCAGACGGGTCACCGTCATGCTCGTCGATGACCATGCCGTGGTCCGCATGGGCTACCGGCTGCTGTTGAGCCAGACCGCCACCATCGAGGTCATCGCCGAGGCGGAAACCGGCGAGGAAGCCTGCCAGAAATTCGTGGATTGCGCACCGGACGTCGTCGTGATGGATCTGAACCTGCCCGGCATCGGCGGCCTCGCCGCCATCCGTCGCATCGTCGCCCGCGATCCCGCCGCGCGTATTCTGGTGTTCAGCATTCACGACGAACCCGTGTACGTCTCCCGGGCACTCGACGCCGGGGCGCTGGGTTACATCAGCAAAAGTGGCGCGCCCGAAATGCTGATCGAAGCCGTCGCCTGCATAGCGTCCGGCCAAGCCTTCCTGGAGCCAGGCATTGCCCATCAGTTAGCCAGTCAGGAAAAACCCCACACGGTGCCGCTCATGGACCGGCTCACCCCCCGCGAGTTCGATGTGCTGTGCCTCCTGGCCCAAGGCCGCAGCACCCGCGAAACCGCCGAACAACTACGGCTCAGCGCCAAGACCGTCGCCAATTACGTCACCACCATCAAGGAAAAACTGAATGCCGGTACCACGGCGGAGCTGGTCAAGCTGGCATATCAGTCCAATCTCGTCCCGCGTTAACGGGGGCCGCGGCCCAATTTATCCCGCAGCCATCAGGGGAAGTTTTCCTATAGGTTCCCGAGGTCTCACGCACTATTATTTCGGGCTTTCTTTTGCGTCAAATTCGGTTTTGCGCCATGAATCCCCTACAACCACTCCTGATGGCCGGTAGCACGGTCTTGTTCCTAAGTTTCGGTCAGGCAGCACTCGCCGAGACGGTGCGGGATGCCGAGACCGCCAGCCCGAGCGAGAGCCAGATGGCCAAACCCGATAACGAAGTGGCGAACACGGCGGTTTCCAGCGAAAAAATCACTGCAAAGAAAAAGATCAGCAAGCCACTGGACGGCGATGTCATCGAGCTCGACGAAGTCCATGTCGTCGGCGATACCCCCCTGTCCGCTCCGGAAACCGGCGTATCCATCTACAAGATTCCTTCACCCATCCAGACCGTGACCGCCGATGAGATGGAGGAGACCCAAGCCTGGAACTTGCCCGATTACATGCGCCGCTATATGGGCAGCGTGACTGTCAATGACGCACAGAACAATCCCATGCAGCAGGACGTGCAGTTTCGCGGATTCACGGCATCGCCACTGCTCGGCGTCCCGCAAGGCCTGTCGGTCTATGTCAACGGCGTGCGCTTCAACGAGATTTTTGGCGACACGGTGAACTGGAACCTGATCTCCGAAGGCGCCATCGAGCGCATGGACCTGCACTCAGGCTCGAACGCAGTGTACGGCTTGAACAGTTTGGGCGGCGCGATTTCCATGAAGACCAAGACCGGTTTTTCGGCCCCAGGACATTCGGTGGAGGTCTATGGTGGGTCCTGGGGACGGAATGTGGAGGAAGTCATGTCCGGCTGGAATGACGGCACATTTGGTTATTACCTCGATCTGCGCAATTTTTCGGAAAGTGGCTGGCGGGACTTTTCACCCACCGACGTCAAACAGGCGTTAGGCACCTTCAGTTGGCGGGGTGAAGACTCCGACCTGGACCTGACCCTGGCCGGCAACGGAAGCTCCATGAATGGTAACGGCACCACGCCGGTCCAGCTCTACGAGCAGCAGCGGAATGCCATCTTCACCCACCCCGACCAGACCCGGACGGAAATGTTTCTGGCCTCGCTCCAGGGTTCCACCTGGGTGACCGACAAGATTGAGCTTTCCGGCACTACGTATTACCGGCAAAACCTGGTGCCCACCTTCAACGGGGATGACACCGATGCCGAGCCTTGTGAAGACCCGGCAAATGCCGGTTATCTCTGCGAGGAGGAAGGTGATGAACAGGAACTGATTCTTGATGCCAACGGTAAACCCATCAAGGTCACACCCCTCAATGATTCCGCCACGCAGAATACGACCCAAACCAATATGCGCACAGCGGGCGCTACGGCCCAGGCGGCTTTCGAGCATGACTGGTTTGGCTTCAACAACCGCTTGGTCGGCGGTGGCAGCTATGACGAGGGCAACACCACCTTCAACTCCAATACAGAGTTGGGCGCCCTCACCTCCACCCGTGGCACGATTGGCAGCGGCATTTACACCCAGGAAGGCATCGTCCGCCTGAATACCAACACCACTTACTATGGTGTGTATTTCACCGACACCTTTTCTGTAACCGAAAATCTGGCCCTTACCGCCGCCGGTCGTTACAACCAGGCCCGGGTCAATCTTTACGACCGGTATGGCGAAGACTTGAATGGTCAACACAACTATCAGCGATTCAACCCTTCCGGCGGCCTGACCTATGCTTTCATGCCGGAGTTGCAGACTTACGCAAGTTACAACGAATCGAACCGCGCCCCGACCGCCGTGGAGTTGAGTTGTGCCAATCCAGAGGAACCTTGCCGGCTACCAAATGCCTTCCTCTCCGACCCACCGCTTAATCAGGTCGTCGCCAAAACCGCTGAAGCGGGGTTCCGTGGTCAGTTCAAGAAAATTCTGTTTGACGGCAACTATGACTGGAGCGCTGGTTACTTCAATACGACGAACAATGACGATATCCTCTTCATCAGTAGCGGAAGACTCGCCAACACCGGGTATTTCACCAATGTGGGCAACACATTGCGGCAGGGTTTGGAACTCAATCTGAACGCCAATTACGAAACTGTGCGGTTTGGCTTCAACTACACCTACCTGGATGCTACCTTCCAGACTCCATTTGTTTCCAACAGCCCAAACAACCCTTATGCCGACGCCATGGGACAAACATTTGTTAAACCTGGTGATTACATTCCTGGGCTACCACAGAATATTGTCAAGGCGTATGCGGACTGGCAAATTTTTGAGGGCTTCACATTCGGCGCGAACTTGAACTATCAGAGTTATCAGTACCTACGCGGCGATGAAGCCAACCAGAATGCTCCGATCAATGGCTTCACCCTTGTTAATCTGTTGGCCGAATACCGCTACAACGAACACTTCGCGGTCTTCGGGCGCTTCGACAACATCTTCAACAGCAACTACCAGACCTTCGGCAACTTCGGAGAGGCCCAGGGCGTGTTGGGGCCGGCCTACAACAACCCGCGCTTCGTCGGCCCCGGCGCCCCGCAGGCCGGATGGGCGGGGATAAAAATTTCGCTTTAGGCAGCAAGGATGGTTCAGGATGGGCGATGGGGTTGGCTCAGCGTTGACCTGATTGCCATCACTAAGACACTATCGCAACAATAAGGATTTCTGATTAGAAATGCAGTAAGGCTTGTGTGAAACTTATGTCCAACCTCAACAGAACACCGTGGCAGCTGATACCGAGTGTCAGACTTTTCGGCAGTTCTCCTCCTTCGGCGACCCTCGTGGTCGCTTTTTTTTGCTTACCATTTGGGCAAAAAAAAGCCCGCTAAGCGCAGGCGTTTTTTATTATTGCTTTTATTAATGAGCCACGCTGCTCTAGGGCGACGCGACCGCTTCAGTGCTTGTTGTTATTGTTATATGCCCGTGGGGGGCTCTCCTCCTCTCTAACCAATGACATATGCGAATGGCTCGTAAATGTTGGCGGTAGTTTAATGAAAAAAAACAGAGTGTCCACATTTTTTTCCTCACCCTTGGGGAACTTCGCTCAAGACCCTTAAAACACACTGCAGATCAATAAGCTACCATGTTATATTTTGGGAACTGACTCATGATTAACCTAGCTGGAGCCTCGGTTTTTTAGCCCCTGCAGGGATGGAAGGAAGGTCCGGCGAGCGAGGTTCAAGTCCCGGAATTCATGCCATTTGGCCCCAGACCCGTGATTTCTGCCATGCGCGCTTCGATCCATCCTTCCGCCTGCCGGTTGATTTCGGCCGCACTCAACTGAGCCCCATCCAGCGCGGGACCGATGAGCACCCGAATCACGCCCGGATGCTTCAGGAACCCGTTCTTCGCCCAGTATTCACCCGCGTTATGCGCCACGGGAAGCACCGGGCAACCGGCTCGATGGGCCAGCATCCCGCCGCTGGAGCCATAGTTCCCCTTGTGCCCCGGCGCGACCCGGGTGCCCTCGGGAAACAGCACCACCCAACGTCCCGCCTTGATGCGGTCCTCGCCTTCCCTGAGGATTTGCTTGAGCGCCTGAGACTTGGCCTGACGGTCGATCGCGATGGGTTCCAGGGTCGCCATAGCCCAACCCCAAAAGGGTATACGCAGCAACTCCCGCTTGAGGATGAACACTACCGGCGGAAAGATGACCTGCAAGGCAAGCGTTTCGAACGCCGACTGGTGTTTGCAATAAATCAGCCCGCTCTGCTCCCGCGGGATATGCTCGATCCCTTCCACGTTGTACGTCAGTCCGCAAACCCGCCCGAGCACCCACAAATTGAACCGGACCCAGACATTAGCCGCCGCGTAGCGTGTCTCGAACCGGAATGGCCGCAACAGTACCATGACCGGCCCGAGGAGCAGCGTCGAAAGCACTTGGCCGGTCAAGTAAATGGCGGAGCGCAGAATGACATTAGGCGTAGCCATGGATGATAAGTTGGGCAGCTTCATAGAGATTGGAACAGATCGGAATATCGAGCTCGGGGTGCCGCGCCCAGGTCCTTTCGCCCTTCCCGGTTTCGACCAGTATGGGCGATGCCCCGGCCTTGCGGGCCGCTTCCAGATCGCGGAAGGAATCGCCAACCGCCGGGATACCCGAGAGTTCCACCTGGAAACGCTCGGCAAAGGCGCGAAACAAGCCTATGGCGGGCTTGCGGCACTCGCAAAAATCCTCAGGGCCATGCGGACAATGAAAAATCGCCTCGATTCGCCCGCCCCGCGCCGCTACGGCTGACAACATCCGCTCATGAATGCGCTGTAGCATCGCCTCGTCAAAATACCCCCGCGCTATACCCGACTGATTGGTCAGCACCACGATTCGGTAACCCTTTAGCGTCAATAGCTCGATGGCTTCGAGACTGCCGGGTATGGGAATCCACTCCTCCGGAGATTTGATAAACGCATCGGAATCTTCATTGATGACACCGTCGCGGTCCAGTATGACAAAGCTCATGGCGCAGGGCTCAAGTCCGGTTGAGGGGTGGCAAGTCAGGCACAGGCTTAGCCCGTGCCTGCGGTTTGCGAAGGAGAAAATGGCCGTCCGAAATCAGCAGGTCCTGCGGGTCTATGGACTGAAACTCAGGGGCCAACTCATGCCGACCGATGGGCGCTTGCTCCCAACGGCGTTCATATAGTACCTCCACGGTAAATCCGGCTTGGGCAAAACAATGAAGCATCGCAGAGAATCGAATGCGGTTGGTATAAAACCCCGATTGCTGGGCAAACCAGTCTTGCTCCCAGAGCCGTTCCGGTATTCTGAGATGATTGAGTTGACCGCCCAGATGATCCTTGAAATCGACGACGTGCGAAGCCACGCCTCCCGGCCGCAAAATTCGGTACATTTCCTCGCAGAGCCGCTCGAAATCGGCGACCCGCACATGTTCCAGAACCGCATGCGACCAAACCAGATCGACTGACTCCGAGTCTATGGATGCCAGGGACGCCACTCCTTGAGTTAAATAGGACGTCCCGCACCCGGCGAGCAGTGTGGTGAAATCGTCCGCCGCGCACAAGGACACCAGGCCCTCCATCGACTGAGTCCTTTCGAGTTGCTCCGCCATAGCACGATATAAGGATGGGTGCTTATCCGCAAAATCGCCGGCATCCACCAGCCACAGATTTTGGCAGCCACTCCGCTTGGCCAGGACAGCCGAGAAGACCGAGTCACCGGGACCGAACTCCAGGCCGACCCAAGGTGTCATGGGCGCATGGCGCGTGTGGTCACGGAACACACCCAGCGCATAATCGGCTGAATCCATGAAACCATGACGGAACACCCCCAGCCTGGCAAACTGCCGGTATGAAATCGGCACTCTCGCCAAAATCAGCTTCATGGCGATTTTGCCCCACCAAGGGACAGCAGATTTCAGTTGCGTCAACATACCCAGGATTTGCATCCAGGCTGGAGCATGAAAGACGTTTCCACGCCAAGAAATCCGAGCTTGGAGGCTAACTGATCGACGTTGGTCTTGAAAGAATTAGCGCCAAAGAGCGTCATTGGAACCTGAGAGAATGATCCTGCGTGATCCGCTGACATTCTTGTTAGCCTCCGCCAGGGATTGTTATGCTGGTCTTTAATCACCGTCAAATTTCCATCCGATACGTATAATCGCAATGAAGCTACCCCTCCCACGTCTACAGTGGTCGATCTTGCTGTCAGTGCTGTTTCTAATTATCTTCACTCGCGCACCGTTCATGTTAATGTATCCGCCCCTTCAGGTTGAGGACGGCGCTTACGTCTTTGCCCACTTTTATCAAAAGATTGAGATTGGGGAAATATTCAGGGCAAAATCCGGGTATATACCACTTATTTCTAATCTTATTGGTTACCTTTCTGTTCGGCTTCCAACTCGACTAATTCCCTACGGGTTGTCATGGCTGCCGCTACTCATCACGCTCCTAGCCTACAGTCTATTCTTCAGCAAGCGCTACCGGTGCCTTCTGGAATCTGACTTAAGCCGTGCTGTTGTATGTTTGCTTTTTGCTTTGGCGCCTCTTTCCCAGTTTCACCTGCTTATCCATACTGACTATTCCATATGGAATACTCTTGTTGTGCTCATACTCTTATCTTCTTTGCGGCTGCCGTCCAGGGGCGGGTGGACGATTCCTTTATGGTTAGCCATTAATCTCTTTATCTGGTCTCACCCTCTGTCGATAATCATCCTTCCATTCCAGGTGCTTTTCTTGGTCAGGGACAAACCAAGAAGAACATTATATACATTGACCATTATTAATCTCATCGCACATCAGTTGCTTGGCGTGAGAAGTACCCATATCTTCGCTGATCTTGACCTGCTTGGAGTAGTGCTCGCCGTATTTAAAGCGATGCTGGGGACATTGGTCATCGCTTCAAAGATAGCATTCCGCTCAGCCTTTGGTGCTCCTCTGCTTGGTTGGGCCGCAAAAGAAATGTGGTTTCTTATTGCCTATTGGACGGTTTTCCTTTCTTGCATAACAGGTATTGTATTTTGGAAGCGCCCTCAATACAGGCTCTTGATCCTATCAGCAACCTATCTAATTCTTAGCGTAACCTTCCTGTCTGTTTTGAGTCGAGGATATCAGATAGCTGGGGATATTGCCAACGGGCCACGGTATGCCTACATACAGTCGCTCGCCTTTGTTGCGTTATTTGTCAGCCTGGCTGATGCGTTGATACATAGCCGCATAAGCTTCACACAAATCATTACCCCGGAGCGACCCTCTGGCTCAGGAGAAACGGATGTTTCGTCCGCAAGCGCAACCCGCCACAGGTGGGCAACGGGAATATTCGCGCTGTTAATTCTTCATTACTACCTTCTTAATACCCAGTATGGACATTACTTGTTCTTCAATAAACAGTCCCATAGTCCATATGTTGCCGCACACCCCGACAATGGCATGATTGTTTACCGGTTCTTTCAAGATCTAGCGACTGCGGAAGTGGAAAATAAGGGGCGAACGGGCATATACCTCGTTGCGAAAAAGATTAACGACTGGCCTATTGAAATCGATACACGAATTCCTAAGTAGCAAAGACCTTACCTCCTTAAAACGAAAACCAAGGAGATCATATTGCGATTTTCGCTGGTTCCTAAGCTCAGGAACCAGCAGGTCTTGTAAGCTCCATTGCCCGCAAAATGCTCCGACTATCGATCGGTTATGGTGGCCTGGCGCCACGCGATTGATGTGGTTCGTTCTTCACCGCATCTTCGAAATATTCCGCTCAATTCTGCAACTTGGAAATATCCGCGATGTCCAGGAATAGCCCCTCGATGATCCCTAGCAAACCCAGGCGGTTCCGGCGGAGATCAGGGTCTTCCACCATCACCATGACGCCATCGAAGAAACCATCCACCGGCTCCCGCAACTGTGCCAACCGCTGTAGCGTCGCCGTGTAATCGCGCTGCTGCAGGCTGGGCAGAATACTTTCCCGGGCCTTTCGTGCGGCTTCCAGCAGCGCCTTTTCGGCGGGCTCGACCAGGGCTGCGTCATCAACATTGGCCACGACATCCTCCCCGGCCTTCTTCAGGATGTTGCGAATCCGCTTGTTGGCAGCGGCGAGGCTTTCCGCCTCGGGAAGGCGGCGGAATTCCTGTACCGCCTGCAGGCGCCGCTCGAAATCCACCAGACTGGCGGGCCAGACTGCCAGCACGGCCTCGAACTCGTCGGGCCGGTAGCCCCGATCGAGGGAATAGCCGCGCAGGCGCTCCAGCATGAAGGTGTGCACCAACTCCCGGGTCTTAATGGCATCGAATGGGTGTTTGAACTGGGCCAGAGCGGCATCCAGCAACTCCGGCACATTGAGATCGAGATCCGCCTCGATGAAAATACGAATCGCGCCCAGGGCCGCGCGGCGCAGGGCATAGGGGTCCTTGTCGCCGGTGGGAATCAGCCCGGCGCTGAAGATGCCGGTCAGGGTATCGAGTTTCTCGGCCAGCGCCAGAATCAGCCCGGTGTTTGTACGGGGTAGCGGCCCACCGGACACCTTGGGCAAATATTGCTCCTCGATGGCCTCCGCGATCTCGACAGGCTCGCCCTCGGCCAGGGCGTAATAACGGCCCATGGTGCCCTGCAATTCGGGAAACTCGCCAACCATCGACGTGAGTAAATCCGCTTTGGCCAACATCGCCGCACGATCTGCCAGAGCGCCATCCTGTCCCAGCTTGTCGGCGATGGCCAAGGCCAGCGACCGGACCCGCCCGGTCTTGTCCAGCAGCGACCCAAGGGTTTTCTGGAAAGTCACCTGCGCCAGTTCCTCGACCCGGCTTTCCAGCGTCCGCTTGCGGTCGAGGTTCCAGAAAAACTCAGCATCGGTAAGGCGCGGGCGTACCACGCGCTCATTGCCTTCGCGCACAGTTTCCAGCCGGGTGCTGTCGAGATTGCTGAAGGTAATGAAGTGCGGCAGCAGCCTACCGCGAGCATCCTTGACCGGAAAATACTTCTGGTTGTTCTGGATAGTGGTGATCAGCACCTCGGCGGGCAGTTCCAGATAACGCGCCTCGATGCCGCCCAGAACCGGGACGGGCCATTCGACCAGCGCCGTCACCTCGTCCAGCAGATCGGCATCGATGACGGCGTGCCCGTTAACCTTTGCCGCCGCCGCTTCAGCCAGCGTTCTCACCTTCTGCTTGCGTGTTTCGAAATCGGCCAGGACGTGGCCTTCGTTCAGTAACTTACCGGCATACTCATCCGGCGCATTCAGCGTGATGGGGCCGGTGCTGTGGAAGCGGTGACCGCGAGTGATCCGGCCGGTGGCGATGCCGAGAATCTCCGCCTCGATCACTTCATTGCCAAATAGCAGCACCACCCAGTGCACCGGTCGCACGAATTCGGCCGTGCCATCGCCCCAGCGCATGCGCTTGGCGATGGGCAGCGCGGCCAGCGCCTGACGGAAGATGTCCGGCAAGAGATCAGCCGTCTGCCCGCCCTTGACGTTCTGGCGAATCGCCACCCAGGCGCCTTTGTCGGTTTCCAGCGTCAGCAACTGCTCCGCCGTGGCATTGCAACTGCGTAGGAACCCCGCCAGCGCCTTACTCGGCGAACCATCCGGCTGGAAGGCGGCATTCGCCGCCGGCCCGCGACGCTCAATCTCCTGATCCGGCTGCGCAACCGCCAACCCCTGGATGACCAAAGCCAACCGGCGCGGCGTGGCATAGGGCTGGATGACCGCATCCGCCAACCCGGCCTTCTTAAGGCCCGACTCGACTTGCGACTGCAAGGCCAGGCTGAGTGTCAGCAATGACTTGGGCGGCAGTTCCTCGGTGCCCAGTTCGAATAGCACATCACGGCTCTCAGTCATGGTCGGCGCCCTTCGGGTTCAGCATCGGAAAGCCGAGAGACTCCCGGCGTTGGTAATAGGCCTCGGCGACGGCCTTGGCCAGTTCGCGGACGCGCAGAATGAAGCGCTGGCGTTCGGTTACCGAGATCGCCTTGCGCGCGTCCAACAGGTTGAACGAGTGGGAGGTCTTCAGCACCATCTCGTAGGCGGGCAGCGGCAGATCCAGCTCGATCAGACGCTTGCACTCGCGCTCGTAAGTATCGAAGGCGTTAAACAGAAAGGCGGTGTCGGCATGCTCGAAATTGTAGGCCGACATTTCCACCTCGTTCTGATGGTAAACGTCGCCATAGGTCACCACGCCCTCTGGACCGCGCGCCCAGACCAGATCGAACACGCTCTCCTTCGCCTGCAAATACATGGCGATGCGCTCCAGACCATAGGTGATTTCCCCGCTCACCGGGCGGCAATCCAGACCGCCGACCTGCTGGAAATAGGTGAACTGGGTCACCTCCATGCCGTTCAGCCAGACTTCCCAGCCCAACCCCCAGGCTCCCAGCGTGGGGGATTCCCAGTTGTCCTCGACAAAGCGGATGTCATGCTCTTTCAGATCAAAGCCCAGATATTGCAGCGAACCCAGATACACATCCTGAAAGTCCGCCGGCGACGGCTTCATGATCACCTGGAACTGGTAGTAATGCTGCAGTCGGTTGGGGTTCTCGCCATAGCGTCCGTCGGTGGGACGGCGGGAAGGTTGCACATAAGCCGCATTCCAGGGCTCCGGACCAATGGAGCGCAGGAATGTCGCGGGATGAAACGTGCCGGCGCCGACTTCGAGGTCCAGCGGCTGCAAGATCACACAGCCCTGTGCGGCCCAGTAGTCCTGCAGCGCCAGGATCAAGCCCTGAAAGGTGGAAACATCGCGTTGTTGTGGAGTCACGCAGACCACTCCGGTAGACGGTAAGTGAGAAAGCCGGTCATTATAGTCGAATTGGGTAACGGTTCCGGCAGACAGGATCCGTGTCCCGGAGCAGTCCGGGTATCAACATAGGGGTGCTAAGTGAATGAGTCGATCCCGCCCGTCTGAAAGTGCTTCGGCATCGAGCCTGCTTGAGCCAAAGGTCAATCTCGAACTGACCGTGACTTATCCCATCAATTCCAATTTGAGGTTATGCCCTAATTTGGCCAATAGCGCTTAGCGGACGCTTTCCCATGCACGAAAGGTACAAACCGTACTGGCAGCACGGACCGGCTGGAAAAACTGCCATCGGCCTCGCGGGTTAGTACCGTGAGTTCCTGGTTGCCATATTCATCCCCCAGAGGCACCACCATGCGGCCGCCCGGCTTCAGTTGGGCCAGCAGCGGCGGGGGAGGCTCGAGTGCAGCGGCGGTGATGAGGATGGCATCGTAGGGCGCGTGTTCGGGCCAGCCGTCATAACCATCCCCGGCCCGGACGTGGACGTTGGCATATCCAAGCTCCCACAAACGTCGCCCCGCCTCGGCCGCCAGCGCCTCGACCCGCTCGATGGAATGAACCTCTCTCGCGATCTCGGCCAGCACCGCCGCCTGATAGCCGGACCCGGTACCGATTTCCAGCACCGTCGAATCGGCATCCACCTCGGCCAGGTCGGTCATGAGCGCCACGATATAAGGCTGGGAAATCGTCTGCCCATGTCCGATACAAAGGGGGGCATCAATGTAGGCCGATATTTCCAGCTCTGGCGCCACAAAGCGATGCCGAGGCACTTTCTGCATGGCCTGTATCACCAAAGAGCCAAGATGATCGCGCCCGGTATAAGGCGCCGTGGCGCGCACCTCGGCCTCGATCTGCTCGACCAGCGCGGCCCGCTGCTGGGTGGCGACACATTCTTCCTTCGTTTGACCGTTACATTGACTCATGACGCACCGCTTGAAGTGTTTGCCGAACCTGACTCGATTTGAGGGGAAATTTTCAACCCCAGCCGATGTAAGCCATAGCGGCCCGCAATGCTCAGTGTGATACTCAGACTGGCGAGCCGCAAGGTGTTATACCCTTGCCAAATTCGGTCCCAGGCCGCCCGCATGGCAACAGGTCCCTCGCGCTGGCGAATTTCTTCCAAATATAGCTCGATGGCGTCGCGGGCACGGGCGGCATGGCCCGAGGCCAGGTTGTCGATACTGAGGTGCAACTGAAGGATGGTGGGGTCCATACCATGATGACGGAGGATATCGATGGCCCTGAGATAAGGAGCCCCAAGCCCGCTCAACTCGATGGCGAGATTCAGCCCCAGCAGCTCCGGAAAATAATGATCGTTCATCAGGCCGATGGCCATCAGATATACCGGTAGGTCAAAGGCAGCATCCACGAAAGCCGGATGTCTGGCAAACGCCTCGGTGTCGGAAGCGGGCAGATCATAGCCGAGACTTGCGAGCAGACGCCGGTAGACATTCGGATGATTCCATTCAGCGCGGCCGTAGCCCAATTCATCCGCATAAATCTTCAACAGATGGCGTCGGGTTTCATCCAGTTTCTCCGCAGCAGAGGGGATGCCGGCCAGCCAGGTGCCATCCAGCAGAATGGCGGGCGCCAGTTGCAGCACCGCCCACCGGCAGTAGTCCCGGTCCACCCGGGGTGGTGCCGTCAGGGGACGGTAGCGTTCCAGCTCCTTCCGGTGCTGCTGATCGATAAATTGG
>JAJRDJ010000277.1 GCA_028678445.1 Methylococcaceae bacterium | reverse complement strand
GCCAGGCCGCGATCCATGACCACCAGGGCGCCCGGCGGGGCGCCTAAACTCTGCAGCATCCCGGCCAGCGTTGTCCCCTCGACGACGTTGCCGTCACAGCACTGGGAACGGCGGACAAAGCCGCTGCCATCCAGCACCAGACCCAGGGTGACCAGGGGACAGTCACGGCGTTGTTCCTTGGAATGGCCCCGCTGGGCTTTGGGGTTAATGGCGGCATCGCCTTCGCAATAGGTGTTGGTCAGGTCGTACAGGGTGACGGTGGTCTCTAGGCCGAACAGCGCGCTGACCTGGCTAAACACGGCATCCTCGATGGCGGCACGGTGCTTCAGCAACGCATCGCCCGCCCGATACAGGGCATTTTCTGCCATGGCTTCGAAATCCACCTCCAGCAGTTCCCCGAGGCCGCTGCACTGTTCCCGCCAGCGGCGCGTGGCGCGCTCCGAGGCAGGCTGGGCCATCCGGCCGACAAGCGCCCCCAGAATGAGTGAGCGCAACGGACCCGATACGCCCAAACCGGTCAATAAATCGATACACCCCAGCGTTTGCAAGGCCCAGAGGGCGACCGCCGCGACGCCGACCGCACGCGGTCTGACGAATTCCAGCGCGGCGACGTCGACGGTCTGCAGATCATGCTCAGCGACCGCCACCGTACCCGTGGCCACTGCGGGACCGGTACCCGCCATGGCCGCCACCCCCTGGTGTTCCCCCTGGCGGGCCAGCAGTAACGCGGCATAGCGCTGCGCCGCCGCTTCGACCGCCGGCGTACTGGCCACGGGTAGCAAGGCTTGTTGACCCGCGAGCAATTCTTCCAGGCGGGCGCACAGTTCCGGCCACTGCTCGCGCGGGAGCGCGCAATGGCGGCCCAGACTCAAGAGGGTTACCGCCCGGCGGAGGATGCAATAGGAAATCTAAAATATTATGGCTCTACATTTCATCAAGGACCATGGTGGTTTATATAAATCAATGGGATGAGAACGACAATGCGGCGCAAAGTGGCCAAAATGGCGGGGGGAGGCGTGAAGATGGGTTAGGCCGACAGGCGCGAGGCAGGACGGGGCCCGGATGACGCGCTGATCATGAGCAAGTTGGGCGGTCCGTTCGCTGCCCTGACCAACTGTAAGCCGTCCCTTCAGGGGGTCGAAGGATATAGCGCATTTCATGAGAGGCAAAAACAAATCAAAGCCCCATGGGTCATAATGGGCTCCTGATCCTACTGAAATCATGCAGTCTCACCTTAATTAGGAGGATCTCATCATGATCAGTGAAATAACATCCCATGCAACGACCCGGCTGCTAGAAGCCGGGCTTGGCGGCCTGAACGACAGCAATTGGCGGAGTTTGATGATTCTCGCGGTGATTGCCGCCCTGCTGGCCATCGAGGCCCCGCAGATCCGCCGTGAACGGCGCCAGAAGGATTATCGCCAGTCCTATCTGGCCAATTTTGGCAGTCTCTTCCTGAACGATATTCTGCTCTCGCTGTTATCGGTGTCCTCGCTATGGATGCTGGCCAGCCGCTATTCGGGTCATGGTTTGCTCAGTGGCATCGACTCCGGCGGGGTAAAAGCCCTTGCGGCCTTTATCCTCCTGGACTTCACCCTGTATCTCTGGCACCGGGCCAATCACCATTTCGAATGGCTGTGGCTGTTCCACAAAGTGCATCACAGCGACCGGGTCATGAATGTGTCAACAGCGTTCCGCTTGCATTTCGGCGAGGTATTCCTGACCGCGCTGGTCAAGGCGGCCTTCATTGTGGTGATGGGCGTGGATGCCACGCTGGTGCTGGCGAATGAAGCGTTCATCACGCTCTGGGTGCTGTTTCACCACACGCCCATCCGCCTTCGCGGCGAGCGATGGCTGGGCCGCCTGTTCACCATGCCTTACCTGCATCGCACCCATCATTCGAGCCTCCGGGCCGAACACGATGCCAACTACGGTGCCGCGCTCTCTTTGTGGGACCGGCTGTTTGGCACCCTGTGCGAGGCCGAGCCGCAGGCGTTGGGCTTGCGGGATGTGCCGGGACAGAATCTGTTTGAACTGCTACGGTTCGGGCTGACGCTCAATCCGTTTCCGGACCGCAAGGCACTGGGCTCCGAGCCGGTTTCGCTGGGCGAATGGATAGCCAAGGCGGCGTACTTCCGGGCGGAAAAGCGCGGGTTTGCCCCTGGTTATGACCTCAATGACTGGCTGGAAGCCGAACGGGAATACCGCGACTTTGGCTCGCAGCACTGAAGCTCCGCTCCTCGCCTGAAACCCAATACTGTTGAAGCATGTAAGGATTATCACTTGGAGGCCGTGAGCATGGCAAACCTCTTGATTCGAAAAGCCATGCCAACTTGCAACCATTCTCGATGCGTTTCTCCAATTAATTGCTAGCCGCCTCTCCGCGCCAGATGCCACCTCGTCGCCCGAGGAGGCGTTTAGCCGCCAGCGCAAACAGCTCCTGTCCACATTGTTCGTCTACCTGCAGTCCCCCACGGCCAGCGGAAAAGCCAGGGGGTGGACGGAAAATCCGGTGCATGCTTTCGACAAGCCCTTCGCAGCGGCTTATGGCCCGAGGCGGAAGCGGTGCACCGCTGTACGGTGACCAAGGCGCGCGGCCAAGTTGTCCTGGACCGCCTTTGTACAACTACACCAGGCTGCCGTGTGGCTGGCCTACGCCCGGCGGCCCGACGCCGAGGATGACACCTGGCAAGGGCTATCCGTGTTCACCGTTGATGGCTGCAGAAAAAATCAAATCAGAAATTAATCACGATGCCCGCCCGCACCATGCGCGGCTGGATTGGGTGGAAGGTCTGTGCGTTGTACTGGGTGACGTTGTTCGCGCCGCCGCATTGGCCGGTGCTGAAGGTGTTACAGATTCCGTACTGATACCAATACGCGATGTCATTGTCCTGGGCATCGAGGAGGTTAAAGACGTCGATCTCCAGCTTCACCGTGTCGTTGTGCCAACCGGTGCCGAGGTTGACGATGTTGGTGCTCCCCAGCCAGGACGTCGCATTGACGTTGAGTGGGTCCTGCCCAAAGCTGCGCAGGCGCAAGCTGCCGAAAAAGCCCGTGGGGTGGTCGATCTGCACGCCGGCGGTAATGACCCGGCCCACCGCATTGGGAACGGCATACCCATTGCCGCAGCCATTGGCCGGAATAATAATCGTACCGGGTTCGCAGCCGCCTTCCTGCTCATCCTGATAACGGGAGGTCGTGAACGCCAGGTCCGCATCGAAGGTGAGCCAGTCCAGTGGCTTGTAAAAGTTGGTCCATTCGACGCCGAGCCGGTTGGTGCCGCCAGTGGGTTCGGTGGTACCCGCGTCGCCTACAAAGACCAGTTCGCCACTCATCTGTAGCCACCAGACCGCCAGCGTGGTGTTGAGCCCCGGCACATACTGGGTTCTGACACCCGTCTCAGCGCCACGCGACCAGGAAAGGGGGGTAACCGGTGTGGCCTCACTCCCGTCGGGATTGTAACGCTGCACGGTCCCGCGGGCGTCATTGGAGTGGTAGCTGTAGCCGCTGTTGACGAAGAGTTCGGTCTCCTCCCAGGGGCCGAAGATCAAGTTGAACTTGGGACTGAGCACCGTGGCGGAAGTCCTGCCGGAATTCTCGGCGTTGTACTGGAAACCCGGCGTCTTGCTTTGAACGTCGAACCAGAAGGTGTCGCTACGGGCGGCCAGTTGGCTGCGAATCTTATGCGTCCAGCGCGTCTCGTTTTGCCCGTAGAACCAGAGGCTGGTTTCGTCGATGTTATACAGTGAAGGCGGCAGATAGCTGTTATCCGCCACCGGTTGCTTCTGCCAGGTGTTGCTGACGCCCAGGTCGCGGATGCCGTCATAGCGCAACTGGACACCGAGCTTGTTTTCCATGTCCATCTCCCACAGCTTGTGGAACCAGACCTGTTCTGCATTGCCGCCCGCCTGGACGCGCCGCTCATGTTGGTAGACCTGGTCACCCTGATAGGGGTTGGCGGAGAAGTAGGTGAAGTCGGAATAGAGATCCAAGTCGTAGTAAAGGGCGTAGACATTCAGCTCATTTTTATACCCCTCACCCTTGCTCGTCGCATTGACAGAGCCGCTGTAGCGGTTGGTGACGCCCCCATCGGAGGGATTCATGGAGCCAAATCGGCCATCGGACCCAAAGCCGTCTTGTCCGGTCTTATCGCAGCAGGTCGGGTTGAGCGATTCGCCCAACTGCGCCAGAGGGATTTGGTTGGTGGCGACCCAGTGACTGTAATAGGCCTTGCTGTTCAAAGATACCTGCCAGTCCGTGTCGCTGAGCGTGTACTTGAGCATACCGTTGTATTTGTTGCCATTCTCCGGCACCACCCAAGGACCGTTGTAGAAATTCAACTCCCCGGCATACAGTAGATCGCCATCCCCGATGTGGTTGGAGTTAGCGACCAGGGCCCGGTAGTAGTCGAACTGCCCTCCCTGGAACAGGGCATAACCCTTGTTGCTGTCGTTGTTGAAACCGGTCAGCCGGTTTTTGGTCGTCATCCGCGCATAACCGGCAGAGGAGAAATCGCCCTGATCCGCGTAATACGGGCCTTTACCGAACTCGATGGTATTTACCATTTCTGGAATCAGGCTATTCAGGTCCATATAGCCCTGGCCATGAGCATTGGTACGCAGATTCATGGGGATGCCGTCAATCCAGGTCGTGAAGTCGGTGCCATGATCGAGGTTGAAGCCGCGCAGAAAGTATTGGTTGGCCTTGCCGGTGCCGCTGTGCTGAGTCGAGATCATACCCGGCACAACTTCGATCAACTCCCCGGTTCGGGAGATCGGCCGGTATTTGAAATCGTTGTTGCTGACTTGACCCTGGGAGGCCGAGGTGGCAATCCCTTCAAGGTCATTGGCCCGGCCTTCCACGTTGATTTCACCAAGCATCTCCAGCCCCATGGCTGTGTCAGAATCAGCTAGCTTGGCAGGAACGTCAGTTGTGGCGTGGTCCGATTTGACGACTGCCTCACTGAGAGCCGCGCTTCTGTTTTGTGCGGGCTGGACCGGTGCTGCAGTCAGGGGTTGCTTCTTTTTCGTTTTCTTTGCCGTCGCCGGTTTGGCCGATACTGCGGGGTCTTGGGTCTCGGTCTGTTGATAGGTCTCTGTGGGGGTAGCCAAAGCAAGAGGGGCTCTGCCTGAATTAGGCTCCGCTGGAGTAGCCTGAACGAAAACGCCAAGCACCATGCCCGCACAGAGCGGAGCGAAATTCATCCCGGACAATGATCGGGCGCTATCGGGGGGCAGGATAGGAATGGTTTTCATACTATTCAGTGTTGTCAGTGATGTCCGTGCCGCCGTAATGCCCTGTCTTGACTTCATCCCCAGAAAATACGGCTGTCGATATCGCGATGCCGGCCATACATCTACTTCCGAGTTCGCCGCGAGAGTGAACGAAATGCTATCACATGCGTGTTACAAATATGAAAATCGTATTATTTGTCGGGTAATCGTCAATCAGCCTGAGTGATCAGGCAGCAGGGGCCAGCTAAGTAATCTAGCAAAAATAAGTTGAACAATTATGCGGTGGCTTCTATTATTGGGCCATGGATGCCGTGGCGATGATAGCGAGCAAATACCAAGCCCTCTCCGAGCGACTGGACGAGGCGACGCTGCGGCTGTGGGCGGCCGTGGAGGCACGCCAGCTTGGACGCGGTGGCGTGAGCATTGTTGCCAAGGCGGTGGGCATTTCTCGCACGACGATTTATGCGGGCTTGGCTGAACTGGAGTGTACGGTACCCGCGGCGTGCGCCGAAACCGGTCCAAGGCAGAGAGTGCGTACCGCGGGAGGTGGTCGCAAGAAGCTGACCGTCAAGGATGCGACCTTGTTGCATGATCTGGACGCTCTGGTCGATCCGTCCTCGCGAGGTGACCCGATGTCGCCGCTGCGTTGGACGTGCAAGAGCACGACGCGACTGGCGGAAGAACTTGCTCGGCAAGGGCATTCTGTCAGCCAGCGCACTATTTGCGACCTCTTGGCTGAACTCCACTTCAGTCTGCAGTCGCCCCGCAAGACTCGGGAAGGCGCGCACAACCCGGATCGTGATGCTCAGTTCAGTCACATTGCCCAAACGGTCAGCGCCTATCAGGCGGCCGGTGATCCGGTCATTTCGGTGGATACCAAGAAGAAAGAAATGATCGGAGATTTTCATAATGGTGGGCAAGAATGGCAACCGAAGGGTACGCCTGAGGCAGTGCGGACGCATGACTTCATTGATCCTGAGTTGGGAAAGGTTGCGCCCTATGGGATCTATGACCTGACGGCCAATGCGGGCTGGGTCAGCGTGGGGATCGATCACGACACGGCCGAATTCGCTGTGGAGAGCATCCGCCGCTGGTGGCGTGAGATGGGCTATGCCCTGTATCCGTGGGCCCGCCGTTTGCTGATTACCGCGGACTGTGGCGGCAGCAATGGCTATCGGGTTCGCTTGTGGCGGCTGCAGTTGCAGAAATTGGCCGACGAACTGCGAATGACTGTCCAGGTCTGTCATTTCCCGCCCGGTACCAGCAAATGGAACAAGATCGAGCACCGGATGTTCTGCCACATCACCCAGAATTGGCGAGGCAGGCCATTGGTCAGTCGCCAAGTCGTGGTCAACTTGATCGGCAGTACCACGACGCGAACAGGCTTGCATATTCAGGCCAAACTTGATGAAAACGCTTACACACCTGGCATCAAGGTTTCCGACCAGGAACTCGCCACGCTCGCCATCGAACGGGACGAATTTCATGGTGAGTGGAATTACCGATTGATGCCGAGAGGTGGGCATGTTTAGCTACAATTGTTCAAGTTATTTTTGCTAAATTACTTAGGGGCATACCCGCGGGGCGAGTGCTCAACCGACGCCACCGCCGTCTCGCCACCCCAACACATTTCAGCCCCCTCCGCCTTAGCCCGGGCCGCGATGGCGGAGTAGTTTGCCTGCAACCACTGCTCCACGGCCTCAGGCTTTTGCTGAAAAGCCCGCTGCAATGGGCGCTGCGGGGTAAAGCCCCAGCGGGTGAGATACAGCCGCACCGTGCGGACCGGCAGATCCATCAGAAATTAGGTCTTGATCAGCGATCTGAACGCCTGTGCATTCCATAAAGCCAACCTCAGCTCAGCTGATCCGGGGTCCAATCGATAATTTCTTGGCAAATACGCGCCTCCTGCTCAGGCGTCAGTCGGCGGCCCTCGACCAAGGGGCGCCCTTTCCGACTATCCGTAAGACTTTGGCCCTGTTGCGCCTTACCTATCCAGCCCGAAACCGTGGGTATGCGCAGTCCAAGGTCCCGCGCGATCGATGGTATCGACCGACCTCGGCGGTACATTTGAACCGCCACTGGACGTAATTCTTGCCGGGCGGGTGGCGCCAATTTCCGGACATCAACACGCTCTGTTTCCATGCGCGCATTTGATCAAAATCTCTACGGTATAAGGTTTCCGGGCTATTAGCAGATCTCGATCTTAGATTCCTGTTTCCGGAAACTCCATTCCTGGAATAGTGCGTAGGCAATGGCCAGCAATGTCGGACCCAGAAAAATGCCGAGGATGCCAAACGCCAACACGCCACCCAGAACGCCCAGAAACACCAGGATGAATGGCAGGTGACTGCCCTTGCTGATGAAGTAAGGTTTAAGGACATTATCGACGGTGCTCACTATCAACAACCCCCACAGGACGAGAAACACGGCCCATCCCGTTTCACCTTTCTCGAACAGCCAGATCGCGGCAGGCGCCCAGATGAGCGGCGGCCCGAGGGGAATCAACGAAAGGATACAGGTCAGAACACCGAGTAACAGGGCCCCGGGTACGCCCGCAATCAAAAACCCTGCGCCTGCCAAGAACCCCTGAACCAGTGCGGTGCCGATAATGCCGTAGACAACGCTCTTGATGGTATCTCCCCCGATACGAAACAACTCTGGTGCCTGTTTGCCACCGACGCGAGCAAAAAGCGCTTCCAGCTTCTCGGATAGCGCCGCGCCATCTCGATAAAAAAAGAACCCAATGAATACGCTGAGGCTCAGGTACAGGATGCTTTCTCCCAGGTTCGCCGCACTGCGCAGAGCCCAGTCCCGTAGTGGAAAGAGGTATTTCGTCAGTTCCTCGGTCAGTTTTGCGCCACTACCCGCCATCGCCTGCCAGCGGTCGTGCAGGCGCGGGCCCACGACAGGCAGTTCTGCCACCCATGCAGGTGGGTGAGGCGGCCCTTCACTCAGAAGATGCCGCACCATCTCAAGCAGCGCGGTAACGTCTTCTGCCAGACTGGTGCCGAGGAACACCAACGGGGCAATCAGCACCATCGCCACCAGTAATACCATCAGGCTGGCAGCCAGCCCTTTCCTTCCCGCGACCGCCCGCTCAATCCGGCGGTAGACCGGCCAGGTTGAAAAGGACAGAATCACCGCCCACAGAATGGCGGAAAGGAAGGGACGAAGAACGGCGAAACAGCCCATGCACAAAACGGTGACCATGGCGATGCCGGCATATCGGTCGATGCGGTTTTCGCTAAGCACTGTGTTTGCCCCCAGCATCCTGGAAGTTGTTTAGATTTGCCACTCTACCAGAGACTCAACGGTCCGTTCGCCGCCAGTCTGGCAGTCCCCCGGCTGGGGATTACACACCTTCTAATGGGTTTGCTGAAGATAGGCCCAGAGGATGAACGCCAGGCTATAGGCTACTACGCTTGGGCCATTTGCCGCTGGGTAGGCTCACCACCCATGATCGCCCAATCTTCGCTCCAGTCGCACGAAAACGCTTCTCCAAGCGCAAAGGTCAGCGGGATGAAGGTACAGCAAGCAGCCCGTGCGGGCTTGCTTCTGCTGTACTTGCCGCCACTACCGGGCACAAGCGGCAGAAGCGCGAATAGTTCCGAGGTCCAACTCAGCCACCCCGTCCATCATGGTCGCAGGTGTCGCCGTGGTTCCTTATCAGATCACGATGATCGCGCTGCGGACTAACCCTTTACCGACCAAGCGGACATGAGTACTCACAGCGCGATATCGCACTCGCTCCTTACTCAGTAATCGGGGGTTAGCGAAACAGACGGCCAATCGACCGCCGGCTAAAAACCGGTGGATTTGACCTTATGACGGACATTAAAGGGACCTCAACATCCGTCATAACGGTAAATCCATATCACTCGGCTCCCTCACCCCCGCTCCCGGGTGCGAACCAGGCACGACTGGTTTTCGCTTTTCCCCTTTCTCCGGGTCCGTCTGCATCTCGCAGCACCCGGTGCGAAGCTGCAGCTTAGAATTCCAGGGTCGCTACAGTGGTCTTCAACCACGAATGACACGCAGCACGATCACGATCACTGCGATGACCAACAAAATGTGAATGAATCCGCCCAGGGTGTACGAGGACACCAAACCGAGCACCCAGAGGATAATCAGGACGACGGCTAGAGTTTCGAGCATTGTTGCTTCTCCTTTGAGTCATGCATTGACGATATTTTCACCACCTACCCGGCAGCCGAGGCTGCCACCGAACACAGCCCGAGGATACTCCCGAAATGAAATATTTTGGAGGTCCCCCGGCTGCAATCAGAACTAAGGCGCGGCTCTTTCCCCTGCGTAAAAAAACATGTCGCTAAAATTGATCTCTTCGTCACTCACTACAAACAAACTTGCAAACCATGCGCCTGGACCGCTACCCCCGACTCAATCTTAGTTAGTTGCATGATATCGCCGGAAACGTGTGGATATGTTATAGAAACCTAAATCCGTGTTCCAAATACTGTAACAGATTGATATAATAATACTATTCTTATAGTTCTCATTCACCCAACCCGCCATGCCCCGATTTGAACTCAGGCAATCAACGCGCCACCTTACTGCTTACGCGGGTCTGATTCTGATCGGCCAATGCCTTGAGGCGGCGCGACTGAACTTGCTCGACAAACTGTTTCCTGTCCCAAAGGGGCAGATTCGCACCTCCGACATCGTCAAAAGTTATGTGGGGCTGTTGGCTTTGGGCAAAAGCGATTTCGAGGCGATCGAAGGCTTTCGGAAGGACCGGTTTTTCAGAGAAGCGTTGCAGATTGAACAAGTCCCATCGAGCGTCTGGCTGCGCCAGCGGATGGAGAAGATCGCGGTGGCTCTGCGCGAGGCAACCGACGTTTTCAGTGTCCACATGCTGCGGCGCGCCGCAGCGCCGATCACGCCGCGGAATGGGTTTGTGTGTCTGGACTTCGACACCTTGGTGATGGACAACAGCGGCACCCAGAAGGAGTGGGTCAGCCGGACTTACCAGGGCGTCGATGGCTATACGCCGATGGCGGCGTACCTCAGTAATGAGGGCTGGTGTCTGGCGTTGGAGTTGCGGCCCGGCAACCAGCACAGCGCACTGGAGACGCACTACTTTCTGGAGCGGGTGCTGCCGCGCGCGCAGGAACTGGCGCCGGCGGCTGTGCCGGTGTTGTCGCGTTCGGACAGCGGCTTCGACGCGGTGCGGTTGCTGTTCCAGCAGGACGACGAGAAACGCGCCTGGGCTGAAGAAGGCCGGCGCTTTGAGCACCTGGTCAAGTGGAACCCGCGCCAGCAGGTGATGGTCGATTGGGCTGCTCGCGCCACCGCGGCTGACGCCTGGCGCGAGGAACGCCCCGGCAAGCGGGTCGCGCTGGTGGACTTGCAGGTTGAACGGTCTTGGCAACAGCACAAGCGGAACTTCCGTCGGGTCGTCCGCCTGCTTGAGCGCACCATCGACAAAAAAGGGCAGGCCCTGTTGTTTCCCGATAACCAACTGGAAGGTTGGTGGACCAGCCTGGACGAGAAATCCGAACAAGTCATCGAACGGTATGGTGAACACGCCACGCACGAGCCATTCCACAGCGAGATCAAGTCCGATCTCGACCTGGAGCGCCTGCCGTCCGGCCAGTTTGACGGCAACGACCTCATCCTGCATCTGGCCATGCTGGCCTACAATAGCCTGCGCCTGATCGGCCAGTTGGGACTGCTGGGCGAGTTCAGCCCCGTTCGGCATCCGGCCAAACGCCGGCGCATCAAGACCGTGCTGCAGGAACTCATGTACCGCGCCCCGCAATTCATCCGCAAAGCGCGGAAAGTGATCCTGGATTGCGGCGAGCAGTGCCCTGCCTTCAAGGCGTTTTTCCAAGTTCAGGCGCACCTGCTGGAAGCGGGACAATTGTCATGAGTGCCCGGTTTGCGTCCGTTCATACCGTCTCAGCCCAGGATGATCGTTCACGGTGAGGAGGCCGCTTGCCCGCGCCTTGGATAAGCCGCCGGGAAACCCGTGAAAATGGCAAAACGAACGCGAGGCAGCCCATTAATTGAGTGGGCATTGTTCTCATTTCGAGCAAAAAAAACCAGGCAGCGGGTTGTTAAATTTCAACAAACACGCTGGAACGG
Organism: Methylococcaceae bacterium; assembly: GCA_028678445.1. GTDB lineage: Bacteria > Pseudomonadota > Gammaproteobacteria > Methylococcales > Methylococcaceae > UBA6136. The sequence goes on along the minus strand of JAJRDJ010000277.1, from coordinate 152 downwards.
TCATGTTCGGACATTCAGCACGGATTCAGGAGAAAGTAATATTCTCCTTCCCTGTGGCTCTCTTTCAATAAGTTATGTCAAGCCACATAGTAGAGAACTGATACGTAATGACTGAAACTTCCCGCGAGAACGAATATATGCCAGATCCCATG
>JAJRDJ010000276.1 GCA_028678445.1 Methylococcaceae bacterium | reverse complement strand
GGAGCAACGCTGTTGCCAACCCAGCACCCCAATGGATCCGTGGATTCAAGGTCCCTGTCCTCTGGTTGGGGCGACACCGGGAAAAAATCGGAGGGTAGATCCGGTTCCACGCTCAGTGCCCCCAGGGCAGCGCGCAGGGGTTCCACCAGTTCGAAGGGATTGCCCTTCAACTTGTCTGGATCAAGGCCAGGAAGCCTAATCCGCACGAAACGGGTGTTGCTGGCGAAAACAGGCTCGATACCGATCACGGCAGGTAGGACCTTCGCGATCCGGCTGGGCAGGTCGGCCGGCGGCTCCTCAGCGAATTCGGCGATGAAATCAAGGGATGACCGACGCTGTCCAACACGCACCAGGCGGCGCAGTTTTTCAAGAGCACTGACTTCGGCGCCTGCCGGGGTTGTCCCGGTGACTTGGCGGCTTATTACGATATCGCGCCACCCGCTAATGGGCTGTGGCTTGGGTACCGGTCCCTCTCGTGTTCCGGCTTCCAGAGGGTCATAGGGTCGCAACGCGGCAAAATCGATTTGCGTCCGCTGCTCGATCAGCGCTATCGGCACCTGCCAGGTTCGATAGGCCCCGAAGGCGAACTCAATGTTTCCAAGCAGATCGGCCTGTGAAAGCAGGTAGGCAGTCGCATGGGGGACGAGTCGGCCGTCCTCCTCCCGCCGAACCATCACCACGATCTTCCAGTACTCCTCCGGAATTTCTATATCCCGATAAGTCCGATCCCCCGGCCGGTAAACGGGGCCGGTAAACACGCTGATCTTCAAATCATGGACATCAGCATTATCAAGTATGTAATCTTCGAGCTCATTCCAGGTGACCTGGTTCAAACCCCCGTGTTGCGGTGAGGCGTTCGTGTAATGGAAGGTGTCTTCCATCGCTTGACGTGCGATGTGTTCCTCTCCCCAGACAGGGTCGAGTCGGCGGACAAGGTGGCCGCGATCGAGCCGATTGCGCCGATACAGCTCGTTGCCCACCTGCGCGCCCACATCAATCCGGGGGTCCATATACCAGCGATCCGCGTCACGCGGGTAGCGGCGCAAGAAATTGCCGTCGATATTCACCGCCGTTAACAGCGCGAGACGGCGGCTACGGCTCATCCAGACCGAGAAATGGGTGTATTTGAGTTCCTTGCCCACCCCGCCGATCAGGGCAGTGAGGTCATCGGCAAGAGTTGCCAGACCCGGCTCGAGGGCAGCCAAGCCGGGTACGAAATCGCGCAAGAATCCCACCCGATCGGCGTAACTCTCGGGATCGCGCGGCGCCTCGAGCTCCGTAGCGCCGGGCTGATCGCCCAAACGTTGATAGGCGGTTGGTACCGCGACCAGGATATGAAGCTCCGCCAAACGTGCCGCAATCCTTTCAGCGCGGACAGCGAGATTCCGCACCCCGAACTCGCCCGCGAAATGCAGGCCGATAGCTTTGCCCGTATTGGCATCGAGGACGACCGATCCGGAGTTTCCGCCCAGGGTTGTACAGTCATGTTCGAAGACGAAGCCTTGCCCCGCGTCGCTTACGAGTCCGGGCGCGAGGCGCTTGACCCCATAAATGTCGCCGAACAACCTCTGCATGGTCGCTGCATCGTTCCGGTAATCCCAAGCCGGATAGCCGACGACAGCGATCGTGGCCTCAGGGGTATTGGGTAGGCTGGACAGGAATTCGATCGGCGGCGGCAATTCCACACCATTGCGCCGGAGCTTGAGTAGCGCCATGTCCGGGCAGCGTTCGTCGAAATCCTCGATCCAGATAATTTCCACGATGGTGTATTCAGACGTATCCCGGCGAGCGAATTCTTCCCGAAAGTCAATCTGTACGGGGACCGGTTGGCCGAAGGGATCCTTTGATAGCACCGCTGTGCGACCGCTGCCGCGGGAAAAGAACTCCGCCACATGGCGGTTGGTCACAATGAGGTCTTCCGCCACCAGCCAGCCCGTACCGATGTGGACATCCTGCGGCAGCCGTTTCAGTTCGATGCGGCCCACCGAGGGCAAGACCCGCTGCAGGGTAGACCGGAAAGGCTCCAGCCGAAGCCGCCATTCCTCCAATTCCGGAGTCGCAAAGATATTGTCCTGGATCAGCAGGGTCGGACGACCAAACGCGAGCACTATGGCCTCGAGCCCGGCCCCGCCCCGCGCGGCCGCAAAACCGCTGCCGGCTTCCAACCCGCCGGGCTGTTCGAGGCGTTGCACCGTTTCCCGCAGGCTTTCGGGCGAAGGCAGGGTTCGAAGCCGCAAGGTGGTGAGCGGTAAGGATTCGAGGGAGCCGAGTTCAGCCATAACCGCCTTGTCGGCAAGCAGTGATTCAAATGGCGATTTTCCCATGTCGCACCTTCCCTTGGGGGTAATTTAATTTGGATTTTTGTCGGCTTATCGGAATTCAGGAATCAATCAAGAAAACGGTAACAGAAATTGCGGTTTACGTGATGCGCCTGTTCCTCTGGCGATCTGCAATCATAGGGAATACCATCCTTACAACCTGAGGGTAGGCCATACTAATTAATAACCATCGATCTTTCATGATAAATGCTGACTGGGGATGGAGTTAACTGTCATAACCGAGCTCGCGGTAACCTGTCTCACCTGGCCTGGGACGCAAATGCGGAAAGGCATCATCCGCATAGGCAGCCCTGGCGAATTTTGGGTCGATCATGAGAAACAATCCATTATTCTGGTAGCCGTAATCCATGGCTTGATGGGCATCGGATGGTCGATAGGGCTCCCCCAACTCCCAGCTAGACGAAACTTTGGCAAAGGGGGTGATCCGGATTGTTCCGAGGCCATAGTGGCGTGTCGCCATGACCAGTTGGCCAAGGTAGATACCTTCTCCAATCTGCACGAGTTCATCAATAAGCCGAGTCATCGGGTAAACCGGTTGTAGCGAGGGCCAACGGTAGTTGAGCTGATAGACCGGTTTGCCCTTCATCTCCCTGACCACCGAATTGCCGGGGAGTGACAGGAAGATGCCACCGGTCTTGCTATGAGGGATAAATTGTTCTTTTTCGATGTTCTTTTCTAGAAGT
>JAJRDJ010000006.1 GCA_028678445.1 Methylococcaceae bacterium | reverse complement strand
CGGGTGGCGCCCTGCGCCAGCAAATGCTCCACGGTAGTGATGCCCAAGGTCCGGAGCTGGGTTCCGTAGTGTTCACCGATGCCTTCAATGGCTTCAATTTTGTAGGTCATACGGCATTCCTCAGGCAGGATGGTTACGATCCCTAAAGCTGTTTAGTACCTGATCGCTAATCAGGCTTTAGCGCCGGACTCCAGAGCCGTCACCAATCTTATGGCAAAAAAGGAAAGCGCTTTTCCTGTTTCCAGAATGTCCAAAGGCCATAGGCCAGACCCAGCCAGGCGGCGTAGCGAATGATGGGGGAAGCGACCAAGGCCAGAATACTGATGAGGATGATGGTCAAACCATCCCACGAGGTTCTCTCGCGCATACGGTCCTGTAGCCAATCGATGGCGGCATTAAACAGTTTGGAAATATCCACTATTTTCTCCTGGTTTTTTTATTGTTAAGTGGACGATGGGCCCAGTCAGTCCACAGCCATTCTCAGGTCAAGGTGCTCGTGCCCTCGCCCCGTTCGAGAGCGACCCGCATCAGTCGCCACTGGCCGCCATCCAGCCACTGCTTGCACCAGTGTTCGAGGGCGGCGGGACTGTCGTCCAATGCCTCGAATTCTTCGCGCGCCTGCAATGGCCCTTCGGCCGGCCACCAGGAGAGGTGGGTGAATTGCTGGAGGATGTAATCCCGGATGGCTTGCTGGTTTTCGGCATGAATGGGGAGGGTTTTTTTCGCCATCTTCGACTCCTGAATGCTGGGGAGCGTTATTGTTATTTATAAACCATCGGCCGTGGGTGATCCCGCCCCGCCGCGGGAGTCGACCCGGGCGGGGCGGCAATCAGCTCCCTTTAAAGGCCGGACGGCGCCGGGTTGACCACGAAGAACAGGAAGAGCAGGAACATGACCACCGGCAAGATCAGCACGATGCGCCGCAGGTTGATGATGCGTTCAATTTTGCTATCCATTTATTGCTTACCTCTTGTGTACATGACAAAACAAAACAGGAGATTTATCCCGGGCTCTGATTCAGAAGCCACCGCCCGTGCGGAAGTCGTTGTCTCCAAAACCTCCCGACCCGCCCATAAAACCGCCGCCGGTATCTTCCGGCCAGCCCCACGAACCCCCTCCGCTAGAAGAATCGAAGGGGCCGGGCAGGGGTCGCTGATGACGGCGCATATTGTCCCAAAACACGTCCCGCGTGATGGCGCCGCGGAGCATTTCTCCGAGCAGTACCGATAACAGGTCACTGCTGCGGAAGTCCCAGGCGTCTTGTCCATAGCCACCGCGCCTATATTCGCTGCGCACCGTTTCCAGTTCCCGCAGCCTGCCTTGCTGGGCGACCTGGATGGCCTTCTGGTTTTCCAGCGCGCTCTGAACCTGTTTCAGTTCGGCATGAAGCGCTTCGAGCCGCCGGACCGCGGCATCGTCCTCCTCGAACGGCGTGCCCAATGCCGCTTCCCACAGCTCCCAAATATGGGTACGGCGCAGGGCTTCTTCAAGGACCTTGAACACCTTTTGGGTGGGCTCATCCTCACCCCGGGCCAGAATGTTCTTGCGTTCATTAAGTCGGGAGATATCCTGCTCCATGGCTTCTACCTGATCTTCCAGATGGTCCAGGCTGGCTCGGGCCTGCTCCAGTTCCCGGCGCAGAATACCTGACTCGCCCGTGTTCAGGGCCGCTTGCTCCATTTCGTTGAGGGCTGCGGTTTCCCGATCGGCGATGGCCTGCAGATGGTCGGCATGCAGTGACAGCCGGCGGGGAATCTCCTGCAGCATGGCGTAATTGGGACGGGACTGGGCAAACCCGGCGTGGCGGGCCACCCAGGCATCGAACATGCGGCTGATGGGATTCGCCCGATACTCGGATGTGCCGTAGCCTCGCCGCCAGAGATACATGAAGAGTGGGTCGTTCTCGTAAGGCTTGCCCTTGGTGATCCGGTCGTTTTCGGCAATCGTCGTTTTCTGGCTGGCGAACCGGGCGGTCTGGACAGACGCCGCCGCGTATTGTTTCAGTCTTGCGTAGTCCAGATTTTTCTCCAGCTCGGCACGCACCGCATTTTCCGCCACCCGTGCCTTCGCCGTCTGCTCTTCAACCTGACCCTGGGCCGCATCGCGCTCCGCGCGCAGCGCGGTTAGGCGGGTTCTCAGGGCTTGCAGGGCCGCTTCGATTTCCCGCGCCGTCTGGTGCCGCTGGTCGAGCAGCAACTTGAGCTGCTGATCGGCATAGGACAGCTTGCCGACCAGTTGGCTGCCGTCCGTCGTGCTCAGGCGCAGCCGTGCCAGTTCGCGATACGTTTGCGCCTCATCGTCGCGAAGCTTCAGGAGCCGGTCCGTCAAGTGTGAAACTTCACGGCCCAGGACTTCCGACTCCCGCACCGCCTGCTGCAGGGCCTGATCGATCGAGCCCAATACCTGGATTCCATTCAGCATCGTGGGTTACCAGTCAAGAATGGCGCCGCCCAGGACGGGCACACTGTAGTCAGGTTGCCGATAGCCCTTGCGCTTTTCACCCACTCGGTTGCCCTGGATGATGCCGTCATCCTGTTTATCCAAGCGTATTCTGTCGTATTGGTCCTGTCCCACTCTGACCCCCCATTGGGTGACGCGCTCCGCGCGGCCATCCTCTTCGCTGTTGACCAGGACCGGCAGCGCCTGGCCGTCGGGGCCGATCGCTTCAACGATGAGGTAATAATTGCGGGCATTCGGGTTGGCCTTGGGAATGCGGAAGACGCCGCTGCGTTGCTTGGGCGATGACACCACGCGGATGACATAGGTCTGCTCGAGCGTTGTGCGTAACCGCAAGAGTTCATCCGCCTTGGCGCGGGCACCTTGGAGATCCCCGGCTTTCGCCGCCGCCTCGCCCTCGGTCTTCAGCCGTTCCGCCTCGGGGAGGACGCTTTTATCCAGCGCGAGGGCGGCGATCCGGTTGAATTCGGCGCTGATCCGGTTGGGCAACTGCGCAACCAGCTCGGTTTTTTCCTGGGTCAGGCGATGCTGCTCGGGTAGCTTCCAGAACGCCCAATAGGCGCCAAGGCCTAGCAACAGGGCCATGAATGCCGCCGAAAGAGGGCGCAGCCATGTGCTGCGTTGGACCCACAGCAGCGCCAGGGAGCGTGCCAGCCCGGGCGCCGAAGGCCGGTATGCGAACCGCTCTTCGCGGAGGGCCGCCACGCCCTCGTCCAGAGCGCTATCGGATACGTCGATACCCTGCGAGCGGTAAATTTCGCGCAACCGGTTCTTGAGATCGGCTTCGCGCTGCTCGGCGCTCAGCTCCCGTTCGACCAGGCGCTCGGCATGGCGCAGCGTATCCACCACGTCCATCGCCAGCATCACTTCATCCAGCGGCGCGGTGGCCCCGGTCGATGATCCTGGCGGTAGGGACGTTGCGGACGGGGCCGTGGCATCAGCCATTGAGCAGGGCCTTTCCTTCGGACGCCAGTTTGGCGAAGCGCCGCTTGCCATCCTCGACGGCCTCGCGGATTTCCTCGGCATTCCTGGTGCTGAGGGTGCGCATTTCTTCGATGATGCCGGCGGCCCGTTCCTGATAGGTGACCACCGAGTTGACGAGCTTTTGCACGGCCTCGACCCGGATGGTTGGCCCAAAGCCGGCCTTGAGCGCCGCCTCCTGAACCTTGCCGCCCATCTCCGAGAGCGTTTCCAGGCTGCTGCTGACGCCCTCCTTCATGGCCTCCAGGGTCTTGGTGCTTTCGTCCAGCCCGTGCAGACCGGTGAAAGTGGCCGTCAGGGCGGTCAGGACCGTTTCATTGGTGGAAAAGAACGAGACCGACTGCTGGTAAATGCGTTCCTTGGCGCTGCTGGTTTGCATCAGGCGGGCCATGATGACCTCGGAGGTGTTGTAACCCACCGTCAGGTTATCGCTCAAATCCTTGGCGATCTGGTAGCGCTGCTCCTCGGCTTGCAGTGCGCGCAAGTGCTCGTCGCGCGCCAGCTCCAGCCGGGCCTTTTCCGCGGGATCGCCCTGGGTGTACTGCTCGACCGCGCGCCCCGCGGCCTCCATGCGTTCCCGCGCGGCCTTGAGATGTTCCTCGGCCTTCTTGAGCACCTCGAAAGCGAGGACTTCGGATTCCTTGAGGGCTCCCCGAAAATCCCGGTACGCCTCGAGGATGCGGCGCTCTCGCTCGACCTGGTCCAGGGTGTCCTTGGCCACTTCCAGATAAGTGCCCTTGATCTTGTCGAAGCGGGTGCTGATGTCGCCACGCGTCACTTTCTGCCAGATATTGGAAACCCGCTCCAGGGTATCGACCTTGCCGTCATCCAGTTGCTTGACCATGTTGCTGGCGTCGTCGCGAATCGAGTTGAACGCTTGGGTGATATCCGCATAGCGCTCACCGATCCCCATGCCTTCGAGCTGTTCCCGAACGACATCGTTGAAGACGGACATCTGGTCCAGCGTGCGGGCGATCAGGGTCACCTTGCTCTCATCCAGGCCGCTGATCTGGTCGAGCAGACCGATGATGGGACTCTGGCCGCGGGTTGCTGGTAGCAAGCCGAGATCACGCAGGGCATTCATCGCCCGGTCCAGATATTTGATGGGCTGTTTAACGTCCGTGGATATCCGATCGGCTGTCGCAGTGGATTGTGTTTTGACGTCTGCGGTCATCAGGGCTACTCCCAAATTTGGATGGCGGGAAAACAATGTGCCGATTATGAGGACGTCCCTTCCGCTTGAAAACTAACTACCGGAAGGGACTGTGTTCTTGATCAGGCCGTGAAAGTCTGCTCGGCAGGCACCCCCAGCGCCTCGGCCAGTTCGCCGAGTAGCACCCGCTCGCCTTCGCTGACGCGCTCACCGCCAAAGCCCAGGAACCCCCCTTCCTTGGCGGCATTCGCCACCCGATTGGCCAGATTCATCAGGAACTCCGCATAGGCTTGTGCATCTTCGGCCGTGCCTTTGGCTTTGACTATCCCCAGCGCTGCCCGGCTCTGGCTGACGGCCTGTTGATGAAAGTGAGCCTGGACTTCCGAGAAGTCGGTCGCCTTGGCACCGGCCTTGATCGCCTCCACGGCCGCTTGCATTTCTTCCTTGTCACAAATGTTGCGCAGCAACGCATTATCGCCCTTGATGGCCTCAACCATCGCTCCGGCCGGGGCGATCGCTTCCTTCAGCGTGCCAAAAAGCCCGCTCCCGCCCGCCGCGGCGGACGCCACCACCACCAGATGCGGGGCTTCTCGCAGCGTGCGCCATTCCTCCAACGAAAAATCAGTTTTTGTGGCCATCTCGAAATCTCCCTTATTAAATTGGTGAATCTAAAGTGGGCTGCGGTGACTGCGCATTATGGATAAATGCAGAAGTGAAGCCGCATTAACGCCCTCTCCCTCCGGGTGAGGGCTGGGGTGAGGTCGATCAAATGTCGCCAATTCATTGCTACTGAAATCGTACCGTTCCATTTTAGATTCCGCAACAATGGCGACATGATCGCAAAGTATCCGGGTCTAGGGCTATGCGGGGTAGTCTTATACCACTACTCAACCATGGCCCCCGCGCATCATATACGCCTTCTTCTTAGCCTTTGGCTTTTTCTTCGATGGCCGCAATAAGTTCGGGCGACAGTTTGAGCGCCTCCGCAAGGCTTTTCAGATAGGCT
>JAJRDJ010000275.1 GCA_028678445.1 Methylococcaceae bacterium | reverse complement strand
TCATTCGGCGTAAAGCTGCCCATCGCGGTCACGTCAAAATTGACGAAGGTCTTGGCGTGGGGCTGGGAATTGAACTGGCTGGACCAGAACGTATTGATGAAGTCATCGTTGTAGCCTTGCACGTCACCGGTATCGGTCCACAGGGTGTCGTTGCGGATACCGAGCATGCTCATCCATTCCTTATCCCAGTTGGCTTCCCATTCGGCGAAGGTACCCATGCGGTTGCGCTCGCCGTGATTGATGCTGATGAAATCCTGGGGATTCTGGGTATTTCCCGGCCACCAGTCGTCCAGGCGTTGCTGGAAAAATTCGTTACCCACATGCAGGGTATGCTGCTCGGCAAGGGGGACATGGCCACGCATCCGGTAACCCAAGTCCTGGCCAACGGCTTCCATGGGCATGGGTGCGGTTTTCCGGGTCGGCAGGGTATCCATGGTGTGCCAGGTCTGGTGGTAATAGACCTTGCTGTCGAGTTTCCCCCAATCGAAGCTGTTTTCGTAATTGACTCCGCCCAGCAGGGCGTCGTTCCGGACCATGTCCATGCGCTGGTTGGGGAAGCCCTGGTACGGAATGTGCTGGCCGGACAAGTCCGCAGACCAGAGGCCCGTATCCTGTTGGGTGGCCACCCGGATATTGGCGTTGCTACTCTCGAATTCGGTTGGAATGACACGCGGGCCGGTCACCTTGCTTCGCGAATAATCCTCGCCCTGCAGGTAGCTGATGGCCTTGGCCCAGGAACCGCTATAGTCCACCCGCCAGTTTTCCGTCGCGTAATCCCCGCTGGCCGAGGCGCCGAAATTGTCGTTGACGCTGCGGAAGAAGTTGCTGACCTGATTCTTGAACACCGTGCCTTGCTCGGCGCTCGCGAACTCGGGCGCCAGCGGGTCCAGCGTAATGGTGCCGCCGATGGAGTCCCCGCCCTGGCTGACCGGCGTAATGCCGGCCATGACCACCGCCTTGCCCACCTGGCTCGGGGCGATATAGGACATGGCGGGATTCATGTGGTTGCTGCAGGCGGATGACAGGTTCATGCCGTTGACCACGACATTCACGCGATCATCAGCCAGGCCACGCACCACTGGCAGGTTGGAAACGCCGCCGCCGGTGTAAAGACTGACGCCCGGAATATCCTTGAGCAGGTCCGTGGTATCGCTGGCTGTCTCCTTGGCCGTGGCGAGACCGGCTTCGTCCAGCGTCTTGGCGCTGAGGGTCTCGGTCATGGCCTGGCCGGTGATGGTCATCTCGTCCAGCTCGATGATCTCCTCCTCCGCGCGGGCAGACAGGCACGCCACCAGCAGCAGGAATCCAAAGGGCCAGCATGGTGCAGGGGCGCAACTTGTCTTGTCGCCCGTATTCCGGAATTGAAAATCGCCAGTAGTGCTCATTGCAGTGTCAGCCGTGATTGTCACCTCGGCCGGGGAGGATTTCCGGCCCATTTTTCCCTTGAGCACGGCGACAATCAAAAAACGATTTAACCTTGCACTTTTTATACCGCGTGGCCGTTATCGGCCATCTGATTGAAATATCGCAATTTGATAGAAGATGGCCATGACCACCCGGCTTCAAAGTGCGTGATATCACACAGTACTGCGTGATATCACGCACTTTTCGGGAATCAGCCAGACTTTGGGAAGAGTGTCATTGCCGCCGCATGATGGCCATAATCCGTAATTGATAGCGCTAAATCCGGGCGTTATGTCGGCAGCGGATGAACAAACGCGAGATCACTCCGGAAGTGCGGCCAAAAGGCATGAGTTTTGCTTATATTATCCGGATGAACACCCCCTTGCCGACACTTCCGTCTATCACCGCCGCTTGCATGAAATCACCATTGTTCTTTCCGCTCATCCTGCTTCTGATCTTCTGCCGTGTCCACCCGGCAAGGGCCGCCGAACCCCTGATCGAGGCTATCGACAGCCAGGTCAAGGCCAATCAGTCCGCCGCCGCATCCCAGAAGAACATCGATGCGCTGCGCGACCAGACCCAGCGCATGCTGGACGAATATCGGGATGCCTTGCGCCAGACCGAGGTCCTCAACGCATATAACGAGCATATGCGTCGATTGGTGGAATCGCAGAGGGCACAGCAAGCATCACTAGAATTGCAGATGCGTGAAATCGAGGTCACCCGTCGCGATCTGGTTCCGCTGATGCTGCGCATGACTGCTACCCTGCAAGAATTCGTGAATCTGGATCGGCCCTTCCTGGCCGAGGAGCGTACTCAGCGTGTGGCCGAGCTGAACGCCCTGATGAAGGAGCACGAGGTCAACGATGCCGAGAAGTTCCGCCGTATCCTTGAGGCTTACCAGGTCGAAAACGGCTATGGCAAAACCGTCGGCACTTACCAGGGGGAGATCAAGCTTGACGGTAAGGATAACCGCACTGTCGATTTCCTGAGGGTGGGACGCATCGGCCTGTATTACCAGACCCTCGATGGCCAGAAGTCGGGAATCTGGGATGACAAAACCCGCCGCTGGGAGGGACTACCCGCCGAGTACAACAAAATGATACGCAAGGGGATCGTGCTGGCACGGGAAGAGCGGCCAAAGGATCTGCTGCCCATCGTCATCGAAGCGCCGGAGAGTACAAGATGAACAGGAAATACTTCTTGACGGCGTTGCTGCTGACAGGATTGATCGACCCGGCGGCGGCGGGTGAACTGGAAGATTTACTGCACCAGGTTCAGGACACCAAGGCTCGAGAGGAGCGCATCGATGCCGAACGAAAGGCCCGTTTCCTCGCCGACAAGAATCAGCAACAACAGCTTCTGAACGACACCAGATCTGCCCTGGCCAAGGCGGAAGCGGACAGCAAGGCGCTGCGTTCCGAATTTTCAGCCAATGAGGCGAAGATCACCGAACTCCGCACTGAACTCAAGAAGCAGGGCGGAAACCTGAACGAATTGTTCGCCAAATCGCGCGAATTTGCCGGTTCCCTGATCAAGGATGTAGACAGTTCACTGGTTTCGGCGCAGTACCCAGGGCGCACCGAGACACTCGGCATCCTCGTCGGTGCCCGGGAAGTCCCCAACATTTCCCAGCTGGAAAATGTCTGGATCACCCTTCTCCAGGAAATGACGGAATCCGGTCGAATCGCGAAATTCCAGGGCAAGTACACGACTCGAGCGGGTGAACAGCGAGAGGCAGAGATTTACCGTTTGGGTGCCTTTACCGCGCTGGCTGACGATAAATACCTGCGCTACTCATCCGATACGGGGCAACTTTCCGAATTGACACCGCAACCGGCCGGCGAATTTCTCGGGCTGGTGAAGAATCTGCGTGAGGCTCATGATGGCCTCATCAAGATGGCCATCGATCCTGCCCGAGGCGCGGTGCTCGAGGAGTACGTGAAGCAAGCCCCCAAGACCATGACCTGGATGCCGAAATACCTGCGGGGCTTACTCACCAACAGCGTCGATTTTGGCATTATCGGCTTGCTGTTCCTGGCCAGTATCTGGGCAATGGGCGTCGCTTTCGAGCGCTGGATGTTCTACAAACGTGTGGACATCCTGCGCTATGGCAGCCGGGTCGAGCTGGAAACGGACCTGACCCGGCATCTCACGGTCATCGGCACCGTGGCGGCCAATGCGCCTTTCGTTGGGTTGCTGGGGACCGTGGTGGGCATCATGTTGACCTTCCAGCAGATGGGGATGGACAAACACATGGATGTGCACCACATCATGGTCGGGCTGAGTACTGCTCTGAAGGCCACCGCCATGGGTCTGCTGGTGGCGATTCCCTGCGTAATCCTCAACAATTTCCTGCGCCGCCGCATACGGGAACTGATCACGGCTTACGAGGTGCGCCATGGATCGTGATATCGATGAAATCAATGTCATACCGCTCGTGGATGTCATGCTGGTTTTGCTGACGATCGTCCTTACCACCGCCACATTCATTGCCCAGGGCGAGATTCCGGTCGATCTGGCGGTCGCCAGTCAGGCCGAGCAGCCCAGCATGGAGGCGCCCTTGATCATGAGCCTCAAGGCCGATGGCACTCTTTACCTCGGCAAGACGCCGATCGCACTGAACAACCTGGGTGACGCACTGAGTGGCTATCCCAAGAACAAGTTGGTGGTTTTGAGCGCTGACCGAAGCATCATGCTGGAAAAATTCGTCATGATCGTGGATGAAATCAAGCGTAATGGATTTCCCAATGTCAGCCTCGTAGTCGAACGGGTGAATCCGAGTACATGACGGAAGCCGCACGCTATCGGCGGGGACTCGGGCTATCGATACTGATCCATGCGGTGATTGCGGCACTGGTCTATTGGTATTGGATACGAACTCCTCAGAAAGCCAAACCGGAACCGGTGGTCTGGGAGGTTAGCCTGTTCGATCAGAAGCCCTTGACGGATCCCGTGGCGACACCCCCACCCATGGATCGTGAACCCGAAGCCCCTGAAGTCGCCGCGCAACCACCCGAGGAGGGCATGTCGGAGGCTCTGTCACCCGACATCCAGGCTGCCAATGCGGGACCCTCATCGGGACCCTCCAGACCCTACTTCGATATTTCGAATCTGCAATTGCCCACTCATGCGGGCGGCGCCGGTTTTGTGGGCATCCCCAACCCGGGTCCCGTCCAATGGGATTGGAAAGCCACCGCTAGTGGCTCTGGCGGGCCACCCGGTGGGGGCAGTGGCGCCGGAAGGCCCACCGGCGAAAGCATGCCCAATGTGCCGGGAGCCTCGAACTCACTGCCCACCGCCATTGTCCGCATACCGCCCAGTTACCCCATGGAGGCGCGCCGCCAGAAGCTCGAAGGCTGGGTCCGTATCGAATTTTCCGTCCATACGGATGGCACGGTAACCGACGTCAAGGTTCGGGACGCCAAACCGACGGGGGTTTTCGATCAGGCCGCGATCAACGCCATCCAGCAATGGAAATTCCGGCCCGCCATGGAAAACGGCAAGCCGGTCCGCAAACGCGCCGCGCAGACCCTCAAATTCGAGCTGGACAAGAGTTGAGATGCGCCGCCTGCTGGCCCTGTTTTTCCTGCTGGCCCTGCCGGCGCTGGCCGCGGAGCCGGCCGGCTCCGAACCTAAAATCGACGTCTCGGCCGAGGTTCTCAAGGAATTTCAGGCCATCGAGGCCCTAACCGCCAAGGGGTCGCTCGGGGAGGCCACACAACGCGGCCAGGCCCTGCTGCCGAAACTCCAGGACGCCCCAGCCGCCCGGGCGCTGCTGCTGCGCAACCTCGCCCTGCTCTACGGACAGCAAAAGCACTATCTGCATGCGGCGACCCTCCTGCAACAAAGCCTGGATCTCCATACACTGTCCGCCGAGGATGCCGCCAGGGCGCAACTGGATATGGCGCAGTACTACGTCGCGGCGGCTGATTACCCCAAGGCGGCGGCCTCCCTGTCGGCCTGGTTGGCTCAGGCCAAGGCGCCGCAACCCGAACAGTTCCTGCTGCTCGCCGAAATCCGTGGAGAACTCAAGCAATACACCGAAGCCGCGGAGGTGATGGAACGGCTGATCGCGCGCTCGCCCGCGCCCAAGCCGGAATGGTTGCAACGGGCGGCGCAGTACTATGCGGCCGCTGAGAACTATCCCAAGGCGGCAGCCCTACTGTCGGCCTCCCTGGAGCAGACCCCGGCCCCCAAACCCGAACAATTTCTGTTGCTGGCCGAAATCCAGACCCGGCTAAAGCACTATACCGAGGCCGCGCGGAGCCTCGAAAAGCTCATTGCGCGCTCTCCGGAACCCAAGCCCGAGTGGTACCAGATGCTGCTGGGTCTTTACCATGAGGATCACAACCTGGAGGGCTGCATCCAGGTGCTGGGCCATCTGCTGCGGCAGGATGCCGGGAACCCTCTGTACTGGGAGCAACTGATGGGTATCTATCAGGAAGCCAAGCAGGAGCAGAAAGCGCTGGCCGTCCGCCAGTTGATGTACACACGGGGTCTGCTGACCAAGCCCGACGAGATCGTTCAACTGGTCCAGGTACTGCGCTACCAGGGGCTTTCCGCCCGGGCGGCGGACATCCTGCAACGGGAGATCGATAAAGGCGGGGTCGAGAAAAATCCACGGAATCTCGGGCTGCTCGCCGAAGCCTGGACCGAGGCGCGGGAGCTGGGCAAAGCCGCGGCGACCTTGGAGAAATCCGTCGCCATGGCCGACACGGGCGAAACCCTGCACCGCCTCGGTCAGATCTACAGCGAACTTCACGACTGGGCCCGGGCGCGTCAGGCCCTCGCCCGGGCCCTGACCCGTGGCGGCCTCAAGAATCCCGGGGGAGCCTGGCTGTTGCTGGGCATGGCGAATTACCGGCTCAATGGCAAGAATGAAGCCCGCGAAGCCTTTCTCCAGGCGAAAAACACCCCTGCCGTCAGCAAAACCGCGGAGCAGTGGCTGGAGCATATCGATCGCGAAGCGCAACAGGGGAAACGCCCCTGTTGTCAGCAACACCGCGCCGCGGGGATGGGGGTGGATCACGTCGATCGGAAAGCAGGACAGAAACAAGACAGGCGCCATTAACCCGGGCAGCACCTGCCGACGAAAGCACTGGACACTGACAAGTCCATCGCGCCTAGTCGATAGTGGGACATTCCTCCCTCTCGCGCTTGGAAGGAGGACAAAATCCACTGGCCTTCACATCCCGCGTTTGACCTGGGAGTATTGGTGCGGCCACAGCCGAGGTTGGGTTGGGTGGAGATGGCCTGGCACATTCCAGCCTTCTGCAACAGTTATATCCTCTATTCGAGGAGCCCAGGGGCGGTCATTCACCCCACCTAATGGAAAAAAATGATGAACACCTTAGACCCCGCCACAGCCGCCCTATCCGCGCTCTGGACGGGCGGCGCGCTCGATTGGAGCCTGGCGTTTGCGCTTTCGGCAGCGGCGGCCGCCATTGTGTACGGTGCGTGGATTATTGTCTGGATCAAGCGCCAGCCCTCAGGCAATGACCGCATGCGGGACATCGCCACGGCGATCCAGCAAGGCGCAGCGGCCTACCTGAAGCGGCAATACCTGATTATCGGTGTTGCCGGGGCCATGCTCTTCTTATCCCTGGGCATCTGGCTCGGTTGGTCCATCGCCTTGGGTTTCGCCATCGGTGCCCTGCTCTCCGCAATCGCTGGTTATATTGGCATGTCGGTATCCGTGCGCGCCAACTACCGCACGGCACAAGCCGCCCGCCAGGGCATCGGCGCCGCCTTCGCCGTGGCGTTCCGGGGAGGTTCGGTCACGGGGCTGATGGTCGTGGGACTCGGCCTACTGAGCGTGGCGGGTTATTACACCGTTCTGAGACTCGCGGGGACCGAAGACATCCTTCGCCCTATGATAGGGCTGGCCTTCGGAGCGTCGCTGATTTCCATTTTCGCGCGACTTGGCGGCGGCATCTTCACGAAGGGCGCCGATGTGGGCGCGGATCTGGTCGGCAAGATCGAGATCGGCATCCCCGAGGATGACCCCCGCAATCCTGCCGTGATTGCCGATAATGTGGGTGATAACGTCGGCGATTGCGCCGGGATGGCGGCCGATCTGTTCGAAACCTACGTGGTCACGCTGATGGCGGCCATGTTGCTGGGTAGCCTGGAAGCCGCCGGGCAGGAGGCCGCCCTCGCCTATCCGCTGCTGTTGGGAGGTAGCTCGATTCTCGCCACCGCCATCGCGACCCGCTTCGTGAAAATCGGGCCCTGCGGCGGCATCATGACGGGCTTGTACAAGGGTGTCGTGATCGCCGGCGTTTTGTCCGCCCTGGCATTTTACCCGCTGACATTATGGCTGTTCGGGGAAGAGGTCCTGCTCAATGGCGCGCCGGTATCGGCGCTTGCGCTATTCGGCGCGACCTTGATAGGTCTGCTTCTGACGGCGGTAATCGTCATAATGACCGAGTATTACACCGCCACCCGCTACAGCCCCGTGCAGGACATTGCCCGCGCCGCCACCTCCGGCGGCGGTACCGCCATCATCGCGGGACTCGGCATGTCCATGAAAGCCACGGCGGGGCCGGTGCTGGCGGTTTGCGCCGCCATCGCCGGGGCTCATTATCTGGCTGGCCTCTATGGTATTGCCATCGCCGCCATGGCCATGCTGTCCATGGCCGGCATGATCATCGCCCTGGACGCCTATGGCCCCATTACCGACAATGCCGGCGGCATCGCCGAAATGGCCGAACTTCCGGACACTATTCGCGCCGTAACGGATAAGCTGGATGCCGTTGGCAATACGACAAAGGCCGTCACCAAGGGCTACGCCATCAGCTCGGCCGGCCTGGCCGCCCTGGTGCTGTTTGCCGACTATACCTACCATGTGCAGGGCACAACGAACTTCGCCTTAACCAACCCTCGAGTCGTCATCGGACTTTTCATCGGTGGCTTGCTGCCTTATCTGTTTGGCGCCCTGGCCCTGCAAGCCGTAGGCCGGGCCGCGGGCGCCATCGTAACAGAGGTACGCCGCCAGTTCAGAGATATTCCAGGCATCATGGAGCGCAAGGCCATTCCTGATTATTCCCGGGCCGTCGACATACTGACCCAGGCCGCCAACAAGGCCATGGTACTGCCATCCCTGTTGCCCGTCGCCATACCGGTCATTGTGGGCTTCGCGCTGGGCAAGGACGCCTTGGGCGGTGTGCTGATGGGCGCCATTGTCACCGGTTTGTTTATCGCCATTTCAATGACCACCGGCGGCGCCGCCTGGGACAACGCCAAAAAATACATCGAGGCCGGTCACTACGGCGGCAAGGGCTCGCCCGCCCACCAGGCCGCCGTCGTCGGCGACACCGTGGGGGACCCCTATAAGGATACGGCTGGTCCCGCCATCAATCCGATGATCAAGATCATCAACCTCGTGGCCTTGTTAATGGCGCCCCTGCTGTAACACCCTACCCGCCTCCGCGGAATCAGCCTCATCGGCACCCAGGACGCCGGAATAGACAGGGTCCAGCTCCGTCACACCACGCCATAGATCAACGGCGCCAGCTCGCGGGACTGCAAGCCGTCAATCATCATATCCACCAAGCGCTCGGCAAGGCGTTTTTCCGTGCGCGACAAATGCGGATAGATACAGCGGTAAAGCGCATTGAAGGCCCGTACATCATGCTCGGTGTAGGGCGCCGTGATGTGCCGGCAAAACGTCATGAGCTCTTCGTATTCGTCCGAATGGAGGCGGCTGGCAGTGGCGGTCGTGGACATGGCGAAATACTCCAACAAGCAACAGGATGACGGCGGCGCAGGGGCTCAGAGCTGCCCGGAATCAAGCGCGGCCTCCTGGAGCGGCTGGTATAACTCAGCCTCCGCCGCCAGCCAGTCATCCCATTCGTAGCCGCTGGCGAAGCCGCGATCTACCGCCCGGTAGTAAGCGGCCTCGGCGATCCGGCGCTGCCGCAGTTCCAGCTCGTCCACGGCGGTATCAGGTTGCTCTACGGGGGTTGGCGATACTGCTGGTTGCGGGGTGGATTCGACTTTCATGGGATTGCCTCCTTTGTTGTAACGTGCGTTTTGACGAACCAGGACACTGGGCCTGGCTCCCTTTCTGTTCGGAACAGGGGGCGGCGCGGGTGATGCCCACGCGCGCTCAGCCAGGGTCCGATACGACGCCGGAGCCTCCCTTGGATAGGCCCTCGGGGCTGACCTGGCCGGGATGGCGGCCTTCGGGCTGTGAGCGTATCCG
>JAJRDJ010000041.1 GCA_028678445.1 Methylococcaceae bacterium | reverse complement strand
GGGTTGGCCACCGCCACGGCGATCGCCTTGGACGCATCCATCGGCGACCCGCCGCCAAACGCGACGATGGCATCACAGCCGTGGGACCGGTAACACTCGATGCCTTTTTCAATCAAGGGCAGCGGGGCATCCGGCGTGATCTCGTCAAACACCACATACTGGGCGCCCGCGGTGGTCAGCGCCTCGGTCAAGGGCTGGAGCAGGCCAAGCTGGGTGATGGTCCTGTCCGTGACGATCAGGATCCGGGCGTGGCCCACGGCGGCGATAGCCTCGCCCAGACGGCGGCTGGAGCCCGGACCGACCAGCAACTCGGGTTCCGGTATCGGCATGAACCGCATGACTTTGCCAACCAGCTTGAATATCGCGCCCAGCATGACGAGGCGCACCGGGGTTTTGGTTTCATTAGACAACAAGGTAAGGTCCTCTTGGAGTAGGGGTGTGAGCCGCTGAACGCTGTCGCGCGGCCGTAAGGTTTCAGCCAGGGCGGCGTGAGATTACCGGAGGAGCCATTTGAGCAGCCATTGGGGGGCTGCCCGGCCATACGGCGGATACATGAACCGCATGCCGTTCCAGCGGCTCTTGATCAACACGGACTTCGCCTTCGACATGGTCAGAAAACCTTCATGCGCGTGGTACTGTCCCATGCCCGAGGGGCCGATGCCGCCAAAGGGCAGGTCATCGATACCCACCTGTAATACCGCCTCGTTGATGGCCATCGATCCGGCATGGGTTTGGGTCATCACGCGCTCCTGCAGCGCCCGGTCGTAGGTGAACAGGTAGAGGGCCAAGGGACGCGGTCGCTTGGCGACAAAGTCCAGCGCTTCCTCGATGGCGTCGTAGGGAACCACCGGCAGAATCGGGCCGAACAGTTCCTCCTGCATGATCGTCATGGCGTCCGAGACGTTCGTGACCAGATGCGGGACCATGCGCCAGGTGCCATCGGCGATCGCCTCATCGCTGACCTTCTCGATGTGCGCGCCCTTCTCCTCGGCATCCCGCAGCCAGTCCTGCAAGCGTTGGTAGTTGCGTTCATTGATGATGCTGGTGTAATCGGGATTGCCGCCGACGGTCGGATACAGTCGCCGGAAGGTCTCTTTGTAGGCCGCCAGAAAAGGTTCGACCTTGGCGCGCGGGAGCAGAACATAGTCCGGTGCCACGCAGGTCTGGCTGGCGTTGAGCGACTTGGCGAAGACGATCCGGTCGATGATGTCGCGCAACGGAATATCGTCGGCGATGATCGCGGGCGATTTGCCGCCCAGTTCCAGGGTCACGGGCGTGAGGTTCTGCGCGGCGGCGCGCATGACGTGCTTGCCGACCGGGATGGACCCGGTAAACAGCAGGTGGTCAAAGGGCAAGGCCGAAAAGGCCTGGGCGACATCGGCCTCTCCGGTAATGACCGCCACCCGATCCTCGTCGAAGCTCTGGCGCAGCAGGTCGCCGAGCAACGCGGCGATGTGCGGGGTGAATTCCGACATCTTGATCATGGCCCGGTTACCCGCCGCCAGCGCCGCGATGAGAGGTTCGATCGCCAGACTCAGCGGGTAATTGAACGGCACCATGATACCGACCACCCCCAGCGGCTGATAAACCACCCGGGCGCTAGCGGGTTGAAACTGCAGGCTGACATGCCGGCGGCTGGGCCGCATCCAGCGACTCAGGCGCTTCAGCACGTAGTCTCCCTGTTCGATGCAGGGGATGATCTCGGCCAGCAGGGTTTCGGTGGGCGAGCGGGCGGTGAAGTCGGCATTGATCGCCGCGGCGATCGCCTCCCGATGCTGCAGCAACAGCGCCTTGAGGGTCCGCAAATGCTCGCGGCGCGTCTCCAGCAGCGGCATCGGCTCCCGGGCGAAAGCCTGCTGCTGCTCGCTGAACAGGCGCTTGAGCCGGGCAAGCTGCTCGGCGGAATCCGTGGGCTGGGCGGTTTGTGTCGGCAGGTGACTCATCATGGGGCTCCTTTAATTGTTGGTGGGCTGAACTGATTGATCGGTTTGGAGTGCTGGCTTCCAGCCGGCAGACGGGCGAGACGCCCGCGCTCCCAGTTGCGGCTCGGCCAATCGAATAGACCCATCCCCCCTTTAATTGAGGTGGCGGGGGATGGGTGAAATCAATGGTGATGGGGCAGTTTGATTGATTGCCATCAACCGGGTTGCGGGGCGGGCGTCCATCAGCTTGGCCCACCACTAAATCAATCCTCTCGCGTGAATACCCACCAGGCCAGGGGAACCAAGGCCAATTCAGCGACGATATAAAAAATCAGCAAGGGTGCGGGTGGACCGTCCAGCGCCAGGCTCAGGATTCTTCCGGCGACCAGCCCACCGGCAAAGATCGCCGTCGTGAGTACCGCGACAGTCCGGTAGGGCGCATGAAAGGCAGCATGGAGCCAGAACAGCCCCAGCGCAATATAGAGACCCATGACCGCGCGCAAGATGTGCGCGATGTTGCGGTCCAGTTCCGGAATGTCCAGGAAGGTGCTAGCAAACCATTGCGGGTTAACGCCGTAGAGTAGGGCGATGATCAGGACTATGTCAATATCTGCAATTAGGAAGTTTTTTTTGATGTTCATTTGGCTTTGCAACCATACTTTTGTGATTAGGTCCTTTCTGACGCGAATGAATTCCGACTCTAGGATGTGCAAGCCCGGTTTAGTCGCC
>JAJRDJ010000274.1 GCA_028678445.1 Methylococcaceae bacterium | reverse complement strand
CCCTTGCTACGGCTATCTCAAATCCTATTTAAGATCTTCTTGATTCGTGTTCCTGTCTCGGTCCATGAGACGCGTTCTGTTTTTTTACTACCCGTACTTCAGAAATGAAGGGGGTAAATCCTTCAGCACTGAACGGTTGAACAGGCCACCGCCGGGGTGTAGGGTACTGCCCTTCATAATCCCGACGAGCGGACGTCCCCATGAAGGAATCCCTGAATTCCCTGTATGCCACGCTGTTGCAACCGGATGCCAAAACACTACCGGTCATCCGGAATGAGACACGGCTCCAGGAACCGATCGGCGTGGTCGATGGCAGCACCTTCCAGTCGATCGAGGTCGACAAACTATTCGATAGCGTCAACTGCGCGGAGACTCACCTCGGCCAGGCGACCCTTTATCGTTCCCTGCAGCAGCCGCTCACGGATATCGCGGTCCTGCACAGCAAGCAGGACGCGATTCGCGAGATCGAGGCAAACCCGGCGCTACACCAGCAACTTCAAGGGATAGTCAGCCGGGCCAAACAACGGGAGAAGGACTTCTTCGAACTCCTCTTCGGCACCTTCATGGGCCTGTTCAGTTCGAAGGCGCATGAGCTGGAACTGGAGGGATATGGTTATACCTCCTACATCAATGGAACGGGCTTCATGCTAGAACTGGTCGAAGGCGTCAATCAGGTGCCGGCGGCAAGCAGCGGCTATCTAACCGCCGTGCTGGAAAACATCCGGGATCTCGCGAAGTCGCGGTCCTATGCCCTCGCCAAGGGCCCTGCTTACCGCGCCGAAAAAGGCATGATCACTCGTGAGGAAAAAGGCTGGTTCACCCCCGCGATCCTCTTCCGCCCCGCCCTTTTCAAACCGCTTGGACTCACGCTGTTCGTGATCATCCTGTTCCTGGTCGTGGAATTCGTGCCACTGCTGCTGGATATGGTGGCCTCCGTCGCCTCGGCATTCTGGCTGTTCCTGTTGCCCCTGGCACTGATGTACATCCCCATTGTGGGCAATTTCGACCGGGATGGGTGCATCTATCCCCTGCGAGAAATTTTCAAGGGATCGCCCGAAGTGGCACGGGCGCTGGATGCGTTGGGGCAATTGGACGAGCTGCTCGGGCTGATCCGGTTCAAGCACATCTTCGGTCATCCGGCATGCCTGCCGACACTGGTTGATGCGCCAAGACACAGCCTGCGGGTAACAGCAGTGCGCAACCCCATCCTGGCACGTAACAATCCGGCCTATGTCGGCAACGATATCGATCTCGGCGATGCCCGGCTGACGCTCATCACAGGCCCCAATAGCGGCGGCAAGACAGCCTTCTGCAAAACGTTGGCCCAGACCCAGCTACTCGCTCAGATCGGCGCTTATGTCCCCGCAAGAGAGGCGGAACTGACAGTGGCCGATCGGATTTTCTACCAGGCACCAGAGATAAGCCACCTGACTGACGGCGAAGGCCGTTTCGGTACCGAACTTCGTCGCACCAAGGCCATCTTCCTCGCGGCCACCCCGCGCAGCCTGGTGATCATGGACGAATTGTCCGAGGGCACGACCCACGAGGAAAAGATCGAGATTTCCATGAACATTCTCGACGGCTTCTACCAGAAGGGCAACAACACGCTGCTCATCACGCACAATCACGAGTTGGTGGATCGCTACCAGCAGAAGGGCATCGGCATGGCGAGGCAGGTGGAATTCAAGGACGAGCAACCGACTTACCGGGTCATCGAAGGCATCAGCCGCGTTAGCCACGCCGAACGTGTGGCACGCAAAATTGGTTTTTCCCGGGAAGATATAGCCCGGTACCTGTCGGACGAAATCAAAGACTGATGCTCGACGGGCGAGTTCCGCCCGTTCATCCTGTGCCATTCGGGAAACGGAAAAAAGCCAGCCCTTGGGCTGGCTTTTTTTCTTGACGCGCTCGGCTATTCGGTAGGGAAAGCCTTGTTGGCATAGGCCGGCAGGCGCGGCATTTCGATCTTGGGGAATTCGCCGGTCAAGCCATTCAGGAAGGCTACGATGTCAGTAATTTGCTCACTGCTCAGGTCCTTGTTCAACTGTAATTTGCCCATGATCCTGACGGCATCTTCCAGATTCTGCACCTTGCCGTTATGGAAGTAAGGCGCGGTCAGAGCGATGTTCCGCAAGGTGGGAACCTTGAAAAAGTGCTTGTCGGTTTCGTTCTTGGTCGCCTCGAACCGGCCCAGATCCTGGGAGAAATTAAACTGGGCCTCCAGTGCACCGTTGTCCTGACCGGGGAATTTCTGATAGAACCCGGTGCCCTCGGGCAGTTGCGGGCCATTGAAGGCGGGGCCGGAATGGCAACCCACGCAACCGACTTCAGCAAAGGTATTCAATCCGCGAATCTGCTGTTCGTTGAGCGCCGTCTTGTCGCCCTTGGCGTATTTGTCATAAGCGCTGTTCGGTGTGATCAGGGTGCGTTCATAAGCCGCGATGGCCTTGACTGCATTATCGGCCGACACACTGTCCTCGCTGCCAAAAGCGGCCGCGAAGGCTTTTTTGTATTCCGGCATCGCCTTGAGGCGGGCAACGACGTCATCCCAGCTCTTCATGCCCATCTCGACCGGATTGGTCACTGGACCCCTGGCCTGTTCTTCCAGGCTGGGCGCACGGCCATCCCAGAACTGCACCGAGCTGAACGCGGAATTCCAGACCGTCGGGGCACTCCGGCCGCCGACCTGATTGCGGACACCGATGGACCCGCTCCGATTGTCCTCACCCCCGGACATGACGTTGTGGCAGGAATTGCACGACAGCACGCCATTGGATGAGAGCCGGACATCATGGTAGAGCATCTTGCCCAGTTCCACCTTGGCGGGTGTGCTCGGGTTGTTGGCGGGTTCCGGTGCCTTGGCGGGCAAGGCCTGCCATTCAATGGCCGAAGCGGAAAGGGAAATAGCGGCAAGGGTCACAGCCCCCAGCAGACGATTGATTTTGAACATAAACATCCTCCTTAGTTGATAACGCTTTTTTTGAAATCTTGATGGCCGTTCCAAACGCAATCGGCATGCCCTTATAGAGAAATAGCCGGCCATTTGCAACCGGCTGGGATACAGACCGCTGCGTTTATTCTCTTGGCTTGCATGCCACAAAAAAAACCCGCCACGTGGCGGGTCAAAAAGGAGAGGAAGAACCGCCAATTCTGACAGTGATCTAGTGCTGTAGTTCACGTACGCGGTTCTCAACACTCAATTTCTTGAAATCAACACGCCGGTCATTCCAGCCGAGCTGAGCGGTCAGCAGTAGCATTCTAGGTTGGCTATCAACCGGGCACAGGATTTACCCGCTCGGGATGGACTTTTCATTCTATTGGGGCGCTGCCTCGCCCACCAAAGCCAACTCCCGGAGCGATAGGGTGGCCTCCCTGCACTCCATTGCCTGTCGCTCCAGGTCGGCCACGATCCGTTCAATCTCGGGCAGAATGTGGGTCGGTCCTGTTTTGGCCAAGGCTACGTCATCCTGACCTGTGCGCATGACAGTGATGATGTCCTTGACGGAAATGCCTGCGATATCGTGCGCCGGCACATAACTTTCATCGGCACGACCGGTTGCCTCGAGCAAGCCCCCCTGCTGTAACAATACGAGCGCCTCTTTGACCGTCACCCAGGGCAAGGACAAGTGCTCGGCGAGCGCATCGATGGACCAGGGCGGCTGGTTACGAACAAATCGCTGGGCAATCAACGTCATCAGAGACAAGCCCAAGCCTTCGCGGATACGGCTGCCCAGCTCCTGAAAGCGCTCAAAACCGCGCAGGTAATAAGGATGCTGAAAATACATCGCGGCCTGCCCGCCCAGGAGCAGGATCAGCCAGGACAAATCCAGCCAGATCATGAACAGAATCACGATCACCAGACTGGAATAAATGGCATGGTAGCTTCCGGAAGTCGTCACAAAATGCGCGAACAGGAACCCCGCCAGTTTCCAGGCCAAACCACCCACGGTTCCGCCCAGGAGAGCGGCCCGCCAGGGCACCCGCGTGTTCGGGATATAGAGGTAGACGAACGTAAAGGCGGCAATGATCAGCAGCAACGAGAGCAACTTGCCTGCCAGAAAGAACAGGGTTCCGAAAGGTTCATAAGCCACCAGCCGGCGCACCGCCGTGGCGCCTGGCATCGAGGCGGTCAGACCGATAGCGGAAAACATCAGCACCGGACCCAGCAAAATGACATTGAGGTAATCCCCCGCCCGCCGCGCCAGGCTGCGCGGCTCGGAGACCCGCCATATATGGTTGAAGGCAATTTCGATTTTGCTCAGCATCGATACCGAAACATGAATCAACACCAGAAGTCCCATGAAACCCAGAACGCCTACATTCACCCGCGTGACAAAATCCAGAATGTTCTCGGTCAGGACCGGCGCCTTGTCGCCCAATGGCGCCAGCAACTGCAACAGAAAAGGTTCGAGGTGCTTGTTGACGCCAAAGGTTTTCAGCAGAGAGAAACAAAACGCCAGACCCGGCACAATGGTTAGCAGGGTCGTATACGCGAGACTCGTTGCGCGATAGTCGAGGCCCTCCGCGCGAATGCTGCGATAGAGTGCTTCCACCCAAATCCTGACTGTGCCGGATGCCCGCTCGAGGCGGGGGAACGCTAGCCGGAGATACGCGAATGACGGTGACATGGTGCGATGGATCAGGAATGCTCCAGCCGCTTCACGCCCGAATTGATAACCTTCCAACCCAATCTGATTTTAAGCATGCCACGTGAAGCTTCGGGAGAACCACTAGTCTTACCGCCCCCCGCCGCCACCTGCCCCGAGGTTGGGAGCCAAACTACGATTACCGTTATAGCGATAAACATAGCCGTAGCCATAGCCATACGGATAACCATAGCCATAGGGGTACCCATATACGGAAGGATAGCCGTTACGGTCATATACGGTCAGTACTGGATCTTGCTGGGGTTGGCCAGGTCCATTTGAACTGCGCATGATGTCATCGTCATCGCTGGTTTCAGACTGCGCTCCGGCATCGATATCCTGCAGTTCCGCGCCATCACCATCGTCTGCTGCCACCAGCATCGGATGGGCAAACAAGACACACAAAAGCATAGGCCAGATCGTGCGCTTCATCGTCGCTCCTCGGGAGAGTGGTTCTACTCACGCGCCTAGCTTAACATGCAGTCGCTTGCTGAGGGTTGGGGGACTCAGAACTCCGGGGCCATCATGAGCACCAGGGTCATCCGGCAGGACACTGGCCGCATCGGCAATATTCCGCTGAGAACTGGCCAGGCTGGCGCTCATCAAAATACGCTCAATTCACACAACAACGAGGCACACCGATGACTCAATCCCAGACGACGGTGCTCTACGATGGCGGATGCCCGCTGTGTAGCCGCGAGATCAACCACTACCGCCGGCTGGCCGGCGAGAGGCCTATCGAGTGGCTTGATGTGACCCAGCCAGGAGCCGATATTGGCCGATTTGGCTTGAACAGGGAGGAAGCCCTGAAGTTGTTTCATGTCATCGACAGCACCGGGACCATGCACGTCGGAGCAAGCGCCTTCATCGCCTTGTGGGCGGAGTTGCCCCGTTATCGCTGGCTGGCGGGGCTCTGCCGGTCCCTGGGGCTGGTACCGCTGTTGGAAGTTATTTACGTGCGATTTGCCGGCTGGCATTTCCGGCGCCGGTGCCGGGATGGGGCTTGCAGTATCCCGGAGGATGCCTCCGCCCCATGAATACCGCCATCGTCTGGTTCCGACGGGATCTGCGCCTGGCCGATAATCCTGCCCTGCTGGCCGCCCTGGATGCTGCGGCATCCATCATTCCGGCCTACATCCACTCTCGCGACCCACAGCGAGCTTGGTCACCCGGCAGCGCTGGTCGTTGGTGGCTGCATCATAGCCTCACTGCCCTGGATGCATCGCTGCGTAATATGGGTTCAAGCCTGGTGATTCGGGAGGGTGATGAGCTGGATACGCTGAGGCAGTTGATTGTTGAAACCGGAGCGAAGCGGGTGTTCTGGAACCGGCTGTATGAACCCGATGACATGATCCGCGACACTGCGATCAAACAGACCTTGCGGGATGCAGGGCTTAGTGTCCGGACCTTTAACAGTTCGCTGCTCTATGAGCCGTGGGAAGTTCAGCGAGGCGGGAGTGAGCCCTATCGGGTCTTCACCCCCTTCTGGAAGGCTGTTCAGGCGCTCGGGCTCAATCGGCCGCCGGAACCCGCCCCCGCTGCCCTGTCTCGACTCCCCGCCGGAATTCGGAGTCTACCGCTGGCTGCGCTGGAGTTATTGCCACGCATTCCCTGGGATACCGGTTTTTACGCGCACTGGAGGCCAGGTGAACGGGCCGCACTGGAACGCCTGGAGGATTTCACACGGACAGCTCTCTCGGCTTACAAAGGTGCCCGAGACCTGCCAGCCGAACCCGGCACTTCGCGTTTGTCGCCCTATTTGCACTTCGGCGAGATTTCGCCCCGGCAAATTGTGAACCGTCTCTTGAATGACGCGGGGGTAATCTCTGGTCCCGGCTTGGAGTGCTTTATCCGCGAACTGGGATGGCGCGAATTTGCCTACCATCTGCTGTTTCATTTTCCCCACACGGCGCAACAACCGCTGGATGACCGCTTTCTCCGCCTGCCCTGGCGCACGGTGTATGCGAAAGAACTTAGGCTCTGGCAACGGGGCCAGACCGGTTTTCCGATCATCGACGCAGGCATGCGCGAACTCTGGCATACCGGCTGGATGCACAACCGCGTCCGTATGATCGTCGCCTCCCTGCTGACCAAGAATCTGCTGATTCCGTGGCAAGAAGGCGCGGCCTGGTTCTGGGATACGCTGGTGGATGCCGATCTCGCCAGCAACTCGCTGGGCTGGCAGTGGACGGCCGGCTGCGGTGCCGACGCCGCGCCGTACTTCCGGATTTTCAACCCGGTTCTGCAAGGCGAGCGCTTCGACCCGGCTGGGGGCTATGTCCGGCGCTGGGTACCCGAACTAGCGCGGCTCCCGGCCAGAACCATACACCAGCCCTGGCTGGCGACTGAATCGTCGCTGACTGATTACGGAGTGCGGCTGGGCATTGATTACCCCCACCCCATCGTCGACCTGAAAACCAGCCGGGAACGGGCCTTGGCGGCCTTTGGCAGCATCAAGACCCATGCGCCGAAGGAGTGAAGTCCGTTAGCGGTTGCCAAGACCCGATGTGAGGAAGAGGTATCGCTATTACCCGGTCCCTCACCCGCCTAATGACCGCGGTAGGGCCTGCTCTGCGAGCTGGCCTGCTCAGCGGGTTTCACCTTGATGTCGATCGCCTCGATTAGCCTTGCCACGACCGTGTCGCCGGGCTTGATCTCGTTGAAGCGCTTGACCTCTGGACCACCCGTGACCTGCACAACTTTGCCGCCAGGTCCCTTCAGCTTGACCTTGCGGGTGGCATAATCGATGTCGGTCACCTTGGCTGAATACTCATAAGCCCGGATGATGGCCGCGCCCGGCTTGGTTCCTTTCGGGGCCTTCTTGATTTCCTCGACTTCATTCCAGGCCGGCTTGCCGTCCGGACCGGCGACATACACTTCAACCTGGTCCCGGAACTCCACCGCGATGGTATCGCCCACGCCAATCTCGGAGAAGTTCCTGACCTCCGGCCCGACCTTGACTTTTGCGACCTTATCGTCTGGGAACTTCAGGGTCAGAATGCGGTTCTTTCGGCTGATGGCCTGCACCCGAGCGCTCAGCTTCGCATCGATCTGCTCGGCGAATCCGGGCTTTGGGGCGGGGGTGATGGCCGTCTGGCTGACGGCCGTGGTTTTTTTCTTGGATGAGCAGCCGGCGAGCAGTCCGCCCGCAAGTACCAATGCAGCGCCTGTGACAATCAGTGACTGGAAGGAGATTCTCATGAAAACATTTTTTCGTGTCGTGGAGGTGATTGAAACGCTGAAACCCGGTCAGCGCGGCCCATGTGAGGAGTGTAACAAGCCGCCGGAAACTTGCCAAATCGCCCGGGGAGCACCGACAATCCCATCAAAACCCCGCATGGGTGAAGCTAATCGCTTGAATTGACTGGAAAACCGGGAGCAGTATCGCCGGGGCGCGCGGCGGTATACCACTCGACGAAATGCCCGCACTCGGCGTCCCCTTCCGGGGGAGCCCAGTGGGCGAAGTCCTTGTCGCTTAGCGGCAAATAAGGACCCGGTTTTACCTCGAACATCACCGTTGCGGGCAGCAGGGAAACCACCGAATGCCAGGTAAACGGCGGAATTTCCACCGCTGCGATGGCATTCTCCCCAAGATCGAAACGCTCGGTCACCTGGCCATGCTCATCAAACAGCAGTATGGCGAACCGCCCACTCACAACCATCATCAATTCCCAGCCGTCAGGCCGCGCATGCCGGTGAGGCCGAACGTAAGTGCCCGGCTCCATCGCGTTGAACAGGCGCTGCACCGGATCGTCCAGTTGGGGATGCACATTGAGATTGGCACGGCCTCTGGGGAGGCTGGTAGCCCTACGGGATAAGGATTCAAGCGCGTACTGTGTGATGGTTCTCGGTGGCGGATTTAACATGCTGACATCCTGCTTGTGTCTCATTCCCGTGTCATCTTTCAGGTGAAATCGAGTCAGCCGATGCTGATGCCGCTTGCCTCATTGCACGCAATTACGCGCTGATATCCGAAGATGTAGTTCCCGTCCCATCAACTGGAAGCCCGCCGAACGACCCTCAAAGCCCATGCGAGGACCCTTTCGTGCCTGGGGATGGAGGCCGATATAGTAGCCGCACGGACTCGCGATCCAAGACCTGTGGCGATTCGGATAGCCTAGCAGAAGCGAACCGCTCAGACCTGTAAACTGGCGCCATGCATCAATTTGTGCGACCGTAACGATAACCCCCGCAATCAGGACCCACGGCAAGCCATGGTCAGCGCGTTGTTTGACATCGAAAACTACCTATCCGGCTCCCTCTTGATAGCCGTGTTTGTGCTCTGTTCCATGGGCGGGCTTATCGCCATCCGGCGTTGGTTTGACCTTGAACAACTAAGGCCCTATCACGATGTAGCGGGCAATATGTTTGCCGTGGGCGGGACGCTCTATGCCGTCCTGCTGGGCTTAGTGGTGGTGGATGCCATGGGCACCTTTCAGACCGCCCGATCCACGGTCGAGAAGGAGGCGGATGCGCTGGCCAATGTGTTCCTGCTGGCTGCACAATTGCCTACCGAGAAGGCGACCCTCATCCAATCGCTCTGCGGCTCTTACGCCGCCGAGGTGGTCGATCATGAGTGGCCGATGATGGATCAAGGCAAAATTCACAAAGAAGCGCTCCATCTATCGCTGCGACTCATGCGGGAGGTTTCTGACTTCGAGCCCACGTCGGAAAACCAGAAAGCTATCTATCCGGTGTTACTTCAACAAGTTCTCGACCAGAGAGATGAACGGCGCATGCGAACCAGCATTGCACTCCATGGTTTGCCAGCCATCGAATGGCTGGTGCTCTGTGTTGGGGCAGTAATAACGATCGTCTTTACGTATTTCTTCCGACTGGAAAGCTACCGAGCCCAACTGGCCATGACGGGCATGGTCTCTCTCCTCATCGCGCTCAATCTCTATCTTGTGGCCCTGTTTGGCACACCTTTCTCGGGCGACCTTAGGGTTCACTCCGAACCGTTCAAGGCGGATTTGAAATCCTTCGGCGGCCTTAACGATATCGACAAAAACATAGGACAGCCGGACTGAAAGTCAAAGCTGTAACCCGATCCCGAGCATTTTCTCAAGACGGTTGTTCAAGCGAATCCCACGACGCCTTGTGTCCAATGGCGTTTCCGGCGCCGCACGGCCGCGCTCGCGCTACGGTCATGGCCTTCGGCAGTCCAGTCCTTCCTCGCCCTTACGCGGGACTTGCAGGCGGCCTGATTCACCCGCCACACGGCTTCCCTTTGGTTTTCAGCGTAGACCATCGCCCTCGGAAAACTAACCTCCCGGAGTGGTGAAGGCCTTGAGCAGCCGGAAGCGTCTCGCAAGGTCATGGTGGCCGATCTGCAAATGACCTTCGTCTCCATGGTGATGCTGCTGGTGACATGGGCGCTGGCGTCGATCCCGGCCCTCATGATCCTTGTCGTCAGCTTCAGTTTCGTCACCAGCCTGATGGGCACCGTGATGACACGACGGTATGTCACGGGTAGCCCATGGCGGATCGCTGGAATTACCCCTGACCCTGCAAAACCAGGGCCTGCCTGTGGCGGGCGCCCTATTTGGCGGATAGCCGCGCGGCACCTGGCGCGGGTCTTGTTCGCAGTGGAGGTCATTTTCGCCGCTTGGGCGCTGCCGGCATGGACCAGCGGCAATGCCTCCCTTGTCATCGGCACTCCTGAGGGCGGGATTATGCGGCTGGCGCGGCGGAAAAGCCTTGAGGCTGTTGCCGCAAGAAAATTCCACGCCCACCCCCTGGCCTCTGTTGCAAATCGGTCGCAAGCGTGAGCATCTCTTGTTGACATATTGCCTGCCACGGTGGCAGCATCCGCCTCCAATGGAAGAGGCTGACTCTCGCCCTCGCACCCGGACCATTTTGAGTGTCCTTGGGCGACGAAAGTGTCGCAACCGGATGCTGCCTTGTAGCCAGGCAGGACTGATAACAATGGAGTGGTGGAACGTAACTCTTTTGATCGACGGTCATCGAGGAGCAAAACCATGAAGATGGATGCAGTGTTTGTCGGCATGTTGATTGCCGTTATCGGGTCAGGTCTGCCAGCGGTTGAAGCGGAAACAATGGGTCAATCCCCAAGGTCTGCGTCGCCGACGACGCCCCAGCCCACTTGTTACGATAACTCAGCGACGGGTTTCTTGGGTCCATGCGGGCCCAGCCTGCAACTCCCTCCGTGGGCGACCAGCGCCTTCACTCAACCTCAGTACTACGCGACCATTCAGACTGGCGATATCGATGGCGACGGCGCCGCCGAGTTGCTGGGGCGGGGCCCCGCCGGTTTGGAGGTTTACAAGTTCTCCGCAGCCATAGGGCAATGGCAGCCACTGCTCGACGCCAACAGCAACTACCTGGTGGGTGCGGGTCTGGGGCAGAACGGTACGTCCTTTTTCTCCGACGCGAACGGCACGACCTACTGGACTTCCCAGCCATACTATTCGACGATCCAGACCGGCGACATCGATGGCGATGGCGCCGACGAAATTCTTGCGCGGAGTATGCTTGGAATCGTGGTGTTCAAGTGGGATAAGACCAACCAGGGATGGACGCAGCTAGCCCCGCCTCTTGCCTGGTTCTCCGATGCGGGGGGGTGGGCTGCCCCGCAATACTATTCGACCATCCAGACCGCCGATATCGACGGCGATGGTTCGGTCGAACTGCTTGGGCGGGGCGCCGGCGGCATGGCGGTATTCGACTGGGGCTCCAGCGGCTGGAACCAACTGGCCGGCGGGGGCCCCTTCCCTGATGAAGTTAATAGCGTTCCCACTGGTTGGGATGCTCCGCAATACTATTCGACGATCCAGACCGCCGACCTCGACGGCAACGGCACGGCCGAACTGCTCGCGCGGGGCGGCGGCGGAATGCAAGTCTT
>JAJRDJ010000273.1 GCA_028678445.1 Methylococcaceae bacterium | reverse complement strand
CGGCGCGGCATGCGGGAACTGGATATCCTCTTGAGCGGTTACCTGTCGACGCGCTACCCGAGGGCTGCATGTGATGAACGGGAGTGGTTCCACAGGCTTTTGGAAACCTCCGACGACACGCTCTGGCGCTACTTCTATCAGGACCTGACCCCGGAGGAGCCCACGCTTGCCGCCCTTGTCGAAACCATCCGCCGCACCGCTGCACCTCATTCTTGAGCGTTCGCGCGTGCTGCAAACGGCCCTAGTTGCCGTTCACGGCCTGACCTTGATCGCGGCGCTGGCCAACCCCCTCCCCGGCGGCATTCAACTCTTGCTGGGCGGCGCCGTCCTTGGCAGTCTTTTCCTGAGCTGGCAGGGGTTGGGCCGGGTCCGCGGACTGACTCTCAATCCGGATGATGAATGGGAAATCATCTTTCACGACCAGACCGTGCTTGCCCTCCTGGCGCCCAGCACGATTCTTACGCCGTGGCTCGTCATCCTGCACCTCACGGCAGGAAATCGAAAATTCGCCATTCCCATCTGCCGTGACGCGCTTGATCCAGAATCCTTCAGGCAGCTCAGGGTCTATTTGCGCATCGCGGGCCACCGGGCCCTCCAGTCGAGCAGTGCTAGCGCCTGAGCGTCCGGCTTGCGGATTGGGGCAGGCAACCCCACATCGTCGTGACTCTCCCTCAACCGGAATTCCGCCATGACCGTCACCCTCCACCTCGTCTGCCCGGCCTGCAATGCCATCAATCGCCTGCCCGGCGAACGGCTCGGTCAAAAACCCAATTGCGGGCAATGCCGGAAGCCGCTGTTCAACGGCCATCCGCTATCATTGAATATGGGCAATTTCGCCCGGCACCTGGGGCGGAACGACATTCCGGTCCTGGTCGATTTCTGGGCGCCCTGGTGCGGCCCCTGCAAAATGATGGCGCCCTGGTTCGAGCAAGCCGCGCACCGGCTCGAACCGCGCTTCCGCTTGGCCAAGGTCGACACCGAGGCAGAACCCACCCTCGGCGCCCAATACGGCATCCGCAGCATTCCGACGCTGGCGCTGTTCAAGGGGGGCAAGGAAATCGCCCGGCAATCCGGGGCCATGGGCTTGGAAGACATCGTCCGCTGGGCCAGGGCACAAGTTTAGGCACCTACGCGGTGTCAACCCGGCGGCATGGGAAGGCTGACCGTCACGATCAAGCCGCGTTGCGCTGCGCCATCGTGCAGCGATAGGTCGCCACCCAGCAGCGCTGCGATGCGGCTGGCGATGGAGAGTCCCAGTCCGGAGCCTGACTCCTTGCTGCCCGGGACCCGATAGAAACGCTGCATGACCCTGCCCCGTTCTTCCGGCGTCAGGCCGCAACCCTGGTCGATGACTTCCAGGCAGGCCGCCAGCCCGTCCGTCTGAATTCGCACGGTAACACCGGTGTCCCGGGGACTGTACCGAATCCCGTTATCGATGAGATTGCGCAAGAGGACCCGCAGCAAAACCTCATTGCCTGGTAACAGCACCGGCTCCGTCGCCTGTAATTCCAGGGTAACCCGCTTCTCGTGCGCTGCTGGTCCAAGTTCCGCAAGCACATCGCGGGCCAGCCGTGAAAGATCACAGATCTCCCGGGGCGGCATGGAGCCCACGGCTTCCAGACGCGCCAGGGTCAACAATTGCTCGATCAGCCGGGCGGCGCGATCGCAGCCGGTCAACACCGCATCCAGCGCCCGCTGGCGTGCCCCATCATCGGCCGTTTCCCTAGCGACCTGCGCCTGCATGCGGATGCCGGCCAAGGGCGTCCGCAATTCATGGGCGGCATCGGCGGTGAAGCGGCGTTCGTTTTCCAGTGTGGCCTGCAGGCGTTGAAAGAGCCCGTTTAGCTGTTCAATCAGGGGGAGGATTTCCCCGGGCGCCTGAGCGGTGGGGATCGGTTCGAGATTCCCGGCATCCCGTATCGCCACTTCCTGCGAAACCCGATTGAGGGGCTGCAGGGCCCGGCCAATCGCGAAGATCAACAGGCCCGCCAGCAGCGGCAGGGCCACGGCCAGCGGGAACAGCAGGTTTTCGGCCACCTCGGCGCTGAGATGCTCGCGGGCATCGAGGCGTTCGCCCACCTGGATCAGGGTGTTGTCATGCTCGCGGCGCAAGCTGAAGGCCCGCCAGCGCAGTCCTTCCACCGTGCTCCGGCTGAATCCCTCCTCGGCGGAAGACAGCCGGGACGACGGGGCCGAGTGCGAATGGAGCCGCAAGCGGCCTGCACCATCCCAAATCTGAAAGGCTACCTGGCGTTGATAGCGATGCAGCCGGGGCGCGTGTTCCAGCTCCAGCTCCCCGGTTTCCTCACCCAGTTGCGCCAGCAGCATGGCGGCCGCTTGCGCCAGGTGCGCGTCCAGCAATTCTCCCAACTCGTGGCTGATCTTGAGATAGCCGACACCGGCGACCCCCAGCCAGATCAGCGTCACCGCCGACAATACCCCCATCAGCAAACGCGCCCGGAGGGTCCGGCCCGGTTTCACGCGATATCCCTCGGCAGCAGGTAACCGACACCGCGCAGGGTGACGACAATACCGGGGGCGATCTTCTTACGCAGGTGATGGATATGCACTTCGATCGCGTTGGACTCGATCTCCGCGCCCCAGGCGTAAAGCCGTTGCATCAGGGTCTCTTTCGAAAGCACCCGGCCTGCTTCGCGGACCAGTTCATGCAGAAGCGCGAACTCCTTCGCGGAGAGATCAAGCAGACGGCCCTGGTAGGTGGCAATGTGGGCGGCGGGATCCAGCTCGAGCGGGCCGACCCGCAGCACGGGTCGTGCCTGGCCCGCACTCCGGCGGATCAGCGCCCGCAAACGCGCCGCCAGTTCACCGAGATCACAGGGCTTCACCAGATAGTCATCGGCGCCGGCATCCAGTCCGGCAATGCGCTCGGCCACGGCATCCTGGGCGGTAAGAATCAGCACCGGCAAGGAGTGGCCAGCGCCGCGCAGGCGCTTGAGCAGATCGATGCCGCGCAAACCCGGCAAGCCGAGATCCAGCACCAGCGCGGCAAAAGTCTCCACCGTCAGCGCCCGCCAGGCCGACTGACCATCCTGCAACCATTCCGGCAGAAAGCCAACGGTTTTCAACCCCGCCTGCAGACCGTCGCCCAGCAGCGCATCATCCTCGACGATCAGGATTCTCAAGTGCTCACCGCCTGCGAGATGCCCGCCTTGAGTTCAGTCATCGTCTTCATCGGCATCCGGCTTTGCCAAGGGCGCCGCGATCCGGTTATCGCCAGGCAGCCCCACCGCATCCGCCCCACTGAAAGACCAACCCCAGAAACCGATCAACCCCGCCAGCAACAGCAAAGCCACCAGCGGACGGTTGCGGGTAATCGCCTGACTGGCCTCACCCTCTTTTTTGCCATTGAGCATCGATCGCACCAGGTTTTCTCCATGGAGGCGGCTGCTGACCAAGACGCCGGCAATGTGCACCACGACGATAGCGAGCATGAGCGCGGAGACGGATTCGTGCACTTCTTCCAGCCACTCGCCGCCGATGTCCTCATAGACCAGCCACCCCGACACGCCGCTGGCGAGCCCCAGCAACAGCAGCGCCAGAATCGCCAGCGCACCCGCCGGATTATGACCCACATAATGTCGCGGGCGCCCCTGGAGCAATCCGGAAAGATACTGCCTGACAGTGGCGAACCCGGTGACGAACGCCGAGAAGCGGGCATAGCGCGTACCCGCCAGACCCCAAACAAGGCGGAACCCGATAAGGCCCAGCAAGGTATAACCGGCGGTCACATGCAGCAAGGCCCAGCGCTCGCTCTCGCCGGTAAGGTAAGCGACGAGAAAACTGAGGGCGAGCATCCAGTGAAAAAGACGGGTCGGCAGATCCCAGACCAGAATGCGTTGTGTCATGGCAGTGTCCTCACCAGAGCAGATGGATAGCGTCTTTGGAAACCAGGCCTTGTTCGGCCGTCGTGTGGCAGGAGGAACAGTTCCAGTCTCCGTCCTCTCGCGAGGTCAAAAATTGCCGGCCCCGTGCAACGGCAAAGCCCGGGAAACCCGCACCCTCCTGTGTTGTCAGGTCGGAATAATCAGCCAGAAAATCTTCAGGCTGCGCGGCACTGGCGGCGAGCGCCGGCCACCAGCTAATGAGCCCAATAACCCAGGGGGTCCGCATGGGGATGACTCCAATCGCTGGTAATGATGGCCGCACATCATCCCGGACCCAACTTAAGCGAATATTATGCAAGCATCCGAAGGTACCGCCTTTTGAT
>JAJRDJ010000272.1 GCA_028678445.1 Methylococcaceae bacterium | reverse complement strand
TGAAAGTTAGTTTAAAGACCCGGTATCCCCCGACCGGGCACTCCCCGCCCCGAAGCTGAAACAGTTTGCTCCGGGGCTTTTTTTGGGTTGAGGAAAACCCTCATCCGGAGATATCGGCTATTGGAATAGATCACTCAGGTCTGCAGCCAGGTATCCAGGATGGTGTGGGCTTCGTCGATCCCGGCTTTTTTCAGGGATGAAAAGAGTTGCACGCTGACGCTCGGGCCATACTGAGGCTGTAACGCGGCATTCACTTTGTGCAACACCTCCGCGGCAGCACCACGGCTCAGTTTGTCGGCTTTGGTTAACACGATATGGACCGCCAGTTCGAAGTGCTGGCACCACTCGATCATCCGGTCATCGAACTCGGTCAGGGGGTGCCGGATGTCCATAATCAGAAAAACGCCTTGCAGTGCTTCCCTGTTGCTCAGGTAACTTTCAATCATGGCGCCCCATGACCTATGCATGCCCTCCGGGACCTTGGCATAACCATAGCCCGGTAAGTCGACCAGCCGGCGATCCGCATCGAGTTGAAAAAAATTCAGCAACTGGGTGCGGCCGGGGGTTTTGCTGACCCGGGCCAGCGACTTTTGCTGGGTAATGGTGTTGATGGCGCTGGATTTGCCGGAGTTCGAGCGGCCCGCAAAGGCTACTTCGAAACCCTGATCGGCCGGCGCATTGTTGAGCCGGGAGGCGCTCGCCAGAAAACTGGCCTTGTGATAGAGAGAGTTCAAGTCGGTATATCCGCCTGTAGCATTGACATTTCTAGTGTACCCGTATTTTATGACGGGCCTGAAACGGACGGCGGAGATCATGAACCTCAGAGAGCTCGTGATTGATGGTGCGGTCCATAAACCGAACAACAGACTATAGAACACCCGAGGTAGCGGATATGGCGATGATCAAATACTGGGTTGGGGCATGCCTTTTGGGTTACGCCACACTGACACTTGCCGAAGGCAATGCCGCTGCGGGGCAGGAAAAGGTAGCCGCCTGTGGCGGTTGTCATGGTGAAGATGGTAATGGCGCCGCGCCAATCTTCCCGAAACTGGCGCGCCAGCATGCCGCCTACATCGTCAAGCAATTGCACGACTTCAAGACTGTAAAGAGAGTTGAGCCCACCATGAATGCCATGGCGGAAAGTCTTTCAGACCAGGACATGCAGGATATGGCGGCTTACTACACCGCGCAGAAATTGACGTTTGAAAAGGGCGAGGACAATGCGCTGGGCGAAAGGCTCTATCGGACCGGCAATCCCAAGACCGGCGTCCCTGCCTGCACGGGTTGCCACAACCCCGATGGCTCGGGCAACCCGCAGGCTGGGTTCCCGCTGCTGCATGGGCAATATGCGGTCTACATCGAGAAAACCCTGCATGATTTCAAGGCTGGTGAGCGCGGCAACGATACCAATGCCATGATGCGCTCCTTCGCCGCCAAGTTGAGTAATGAGGAAATCAGCGCGCTGGCCGATTACATCGCCACCTTCAGATAGCTGCCTTCCCCGTCCATCGCCAGCCCCAAGCGTCCGGTATCGCCAGCGCGGTATCGGACCTTGATGCGAAAAAGACCGATACGCTATTCAAATCCTGATATCCCAATTGTGAGGTAACCATGAACAAAGCATTGATGGGGCTTGTTGCTGCCCTGGCACTCCTGACCACCTCTGCCTTCACGGTAGGCTTCGCGGAGGAGTTTAAGGTCGGGACCGATTACGACGTCATCAACCCGCCGCAACCGACCGACGACCCGGACAAGATCGAGGTGCGGGAATTTTTCTGGTATGGCTGCCCGCATTGCTATCACTTCGAACCCGACCTCAATGCCTGGATCAAGAAGAAGCCAGCCTCAGTGAATTTCATCCGCCAGCCCGCCGTATTCAACGAGCACTGGGCCGCACATGCCAAGGCGTTCTTCACCGCCGATGTGTTGGGCGTGCTGGACAAACTGCATCCGGAGTTCTACGACGCGATCCAGAACAAGAAGGAAACCCTGGAATCCGAGGACGATCTCGCCAAGTTCTTCAACGCGCATGGCGTGGCCGAGGAGGATTTCCACAAGGCCTATCAATCCTTCGCCGTGGACTCCAAGTTGCGCCACGCTTCAGGCCTTGCCGCTAAATACGGCATTACCGGCACCCCGGCGCTGGTCGTGAACGGCAAATACGTGGTCAGCCCCGGCAAGGCCAAGTCCTTTCCGCGCATGATCGAGATCACGAATGAGCTGATCAAGCAGGAATCGGTGTCGGGCGCCAAGAAATAATCCGGCGGGTAGGTGCAACTGAAACCCGCCATTTCCTTACGTGATGCCGCCGCTAAGCAGCACGGGTATGCTCAGATCTTCGCCACAACCCCAACCCACCCCGGGTGTGGCAGCACTGGTCCAGCCGCAACGGCTACGGCTGGCCAGTTTCAATATCCAGACCGGTATCAGCACGACGTCCTACCGTGACATGATCACCGGCAGTTGGCGGCACGTCTGGCCCAGCCACAAGCGCCTGACCAACCTTGGCCGTATCGCCCAACTTCTCAGGCCTTTCGACATCGTGGGCCTCCAGGAGGTTGACGGCGGCGGGCTCAGGAGTCGCGGCATCATTCAGACCCAATATCTGGCGGAGCACGCCGGGTTCCCTCATTGGCACAACCAGATCAACCGTCGCATGGGGGGTATCGCCCTTCACAGCAACGGCCTGTTGAGCCGATTCAAGCCGCTTGAAATCCGCGATTACAAGCTGCCGGGCCTGCCCGGACGCGGCGTGGTGGTGGCCCGCTACGGGCGACAACCGGGCCAATCACTGTACGTCTGCGTGGTGCATCTGGCCCTGAGCCGGCGCGCGCGTCTGCGCCAGCTAGGCTTTGTCGGCGAGTTGCTGAAGGGTTTTCCGCATGCCGTGGTGATGGGCGATTTCAATTGCGAACCCGGCTCGCCCGAACTGCAACTCCTGACCAGCACTACCGAGCTATCTGACCCGGGACGGGAAATCAACACTTGGCCGAGTTGGCAACCAAGCCGCATGATTGATCACATACTGGTCACCCCGGGGCTCAAGGTCGAGCATGTCGAGGTCCTGCACTTTACCTGTTCGGACCATCTGCCGATCGCCATGGACGTGGTGTTGCCGGAGGATCTGAAGCTACATCCCTGAGGCCGTTAAGCGCCCGGAGACTTAATTCGCTCGAGCGCTACGGCTGCAGACAGTCAGACTTCCCCCAACTGCCAGCAGCCCGTGAACATCGGTCAGGGACAGTTGAGCGACCCGCAGGGTCGCCAGATCGGACTGGTAACCCAGCCAGTTCCCATTCGCACTGAACCCGCCCTGACTAGGAGCCTGTCGGACTTTCGACTATCGAAGGCAGGATTCGTTAATATGGTGACCCCTGCTGACGCCCAACAGAAGAAGACTTATGGCCAGATTTATCCAATACGACCGACACCAACAATAGCTACTGCCGCCCTCGGTGGATGAATGGTTGCCCGAAGATCACCTTGCCAGGTACATCGTCGAAGTCATTGATCAACTGGATTTATCGAAGCTGACCGGGCGGTATTCGCGGAGCGGTTCTGCGGCCTATCACCCGGCCTTGCTGCTGGCCCTGCTGGTTTATGGCTACGCCACCGGCACCTTCTCCAGTCGTAAACGCGAACGAGCGACGTACGATTCCGTGGCTTTTCGGTTCATCGCCGCCAACCTGCATCCTGATCACGACACCTTGGCCAACTTCCGCAAGACCTTTCTGGTGGAACTGGAAGACTTGTTTGTGCAAGTGCTGAGCTATGCCCAGACGATGAAATTGGTCAAACTGGGCACGATCTCGCTGGACGGCACCCAGATCAAGGCTAACGCCTCCAAGCACAAAGCGCTGTCTCACGGTCATATCGAAAAGCTGGAAGCCCAGTTGCGCGAGGAAGTCCAAGCCTTATTGGCCAAAGCGGCCGAAACCGATCAACAAGAAGCGGGCGCCGAGCACGACTTACCCGCTGAAATCGCTCGCCGCGAACAGCGCCTGCAAGCCCTGGCCGCAGCCAAGGCCAAGATTGCCGAACGGGTTAACGAACGCGACCAACAGGCCCAGCAAGACTATGCCGACAAAGTGGCTCGCCGCGAAGCCCAGCGCGAAGCCGGGAAAAAACCGCGCGGCAAGGAGCCTAAAGCCCCGGAAAGCGGGCCAAAGGCCAAGGATCAAATCAACCTGACCGACGCAGAATCCCGCATCATGCCCAGTCACGAAGGCTTCGTGCAGGGCTACAACGGTCAGGCAGCCGTCGATGTCGACAGCCTGCTGATCGTCGCGGCCACGCTCACGCAGGACACCAACGATAAGCAGCAAGTCGAACCGATGCTGAACGAAATGGCCAAACTGGCAAGCGACTTGGGCAAACCCGATACCTTGCTGGCCGACAACGGCTACTTCAGCCAAAGCAATGTCAAAGTCTGCGAAGACCGCGCCATCACGCCGCTGATCGCCTTGGGCCGTGACGCGCACCATCTGCCTTTGGCAGAACGCCTCGCGGCCGATGCGCCCGCGCCGCACACCGACGATCCGGTGCTCAAAATGGCTCATACCTTGAAAACCAAACCGGGACGCGCCCGCTACGGACAGCGCAAATGCACCGTCGAGCCCGTGTTTGGCATCATCAAACAGATCATGGGCTTTCGCCAGTTCGCGTTGCGCGGCCTGCCAGCGACTGCCGGCGAATGGAAACTGATCGCCCTGGCCTACAATCTGAAACGGATGCACGTGCTGGCGGCTGGATAACCCGGGATGATCGTCAAACTCCGCCGGTTTACGTTGCATGGCGATCATGTCAGAGCGCTGTTCACTCCGCGCAATCCGAAAAATTGCTTTGCGCGACGAACCACCGACTTTTTTAGGGGACGACGCCACAAAACCAGGCGGTCAAATTTTTTTGTCCGACAGGCTCCTAGATAATTCAGTTGCTTAGACGCTGGTCACGTCGAACCCGGGAGGCCTGACTCATCAGGTAGATCGCCAGAAACCCTACGGTGAGCGCCAGATGAGTACTCTGGCCGAAACCGAATAGGTATATAGTCTACAAATCATTGTCATATAATGATTCTGAGATTATCTACAAAGAATGGGGTACGGATTCAGGATATTGTCTTTGGCGATATCTGGTTTTGCGCTCAAGCAATACCGCCGCATGATAAGCGGCATCCGTAGTTTGCTCGAGAAGACCCAGGATCTCGGTCCAGTTAGCCTCGTCGACCAAGGGGAGAACAAGAACTCGATACTGCTTCCTTCGCCAATTATGATAGATTAAATCCGCATTCTCCTCATTCATCTTAAGCTCCTCTCGACAGGCCTTTACACTTGCCAAGTCGTTTGCTGGATACTGTGTTAT
Source organism: Methylococcaceae bacterium (assembly GCA_028678445.1). Classification (GTDB taxonomy): domain Bacteria; phylum Pseudomonadota; class Gammaproteobacteria; order Methylococcales; family Methylococcaceae; genus UBA6136. The sequence goes on along the minus strand of JAJRDJ010000272.1, from coordinate 1,179 downwards.
CTCAACGTTAAGTCGAGCAATCATCGAGACCAAGGTAGAGAGAATCTCGCAGGCCGAATCCTCGATCTTCCGTGGCCGACAGATATCAATCAGTCGAGCCGTATTATTAATTCCATCCACGATATCATCCAGGCGCTGGACGAACTGCTCGGTCATAGGGATAAATTCGGAATAATCAAGCAGTTCTAGAGCACAGTACGCATCGGCAGTAAGCCTATCCCCCTTTTCTTCCAAAGCTTTGATTTCAGCGATATACGGGTCCGGTTCCTCAATATTTGCAAAAAGTTTGCTAAGCTTCTGACTGCACGCTACCGTGTTATCGAGATGGTCCTTTAAGATCACTTCGAGAGAGAGGGGGTTCTTGAGATCGACATTATCAGGATTCATATTGCTCACATTAATGGGTGTTATGACTAGGCATCGAAATATAACGGTATCTTTCGTTATTTCAGGATTTAGTGACCGTTTATTGCAACTGGCTACATATGTAACTACACCGACTCGGGTTTCTCGGGTCATTTTACAGACGAAAGACCCGCCACGATGGGCGGTGCTGGACGGTGGCTTCTGGAGCAGAACCTACTCTTCCAACAACTCCTCAGCGTCCCCGCAGTTGAAATTTTCTATCATGCTGATGATTTCGCCATCGGACGAGGCAGTGTGAGCTGCTCAGCACTGCTCTAGCCTCGTACATATTGAGAATTTCCCGGATGATTGGTCCACTGTTACGCTGACTACCAGTAGGGTTTGAAATCAGGGACTCGACAACTAATCCCGACAAAAAACCCGCCACGGTGGGCTGGCAAGTTCAATACACAAAGATGACGTGCTTCTTAATCGTCCTGCGTCTCCTGAATTGCAGCACAGAATTTAACTGCCTCCTTGATGGTGTCGAAGCGCACTAGATCGGCCACCCACCAGTCACCGTTTTCGTCGGAGTACCCTACCCAGTAGCCATCCACCTTTTTTCTAATTTCAAACCTGAAGTTGTCCATAGCAATCAATTTTAAGTAGTGACCAGATCCAAAAAAACCCGCCACGATGGGCGGGTACTCTAGGGAGGACGGCGCGAGTTTATAGTGCCAATGTTACCGCTTCATTAAAGGTACCAGCGGCCTATAGCGTCTTGCTGAATACCCACGCTTTCGCGAATCACGGGCAGCAACACGAGGTGCCGTT
>JAJRDJ010000040.1 GCA_028678445.1 Methylococcaceae bacterium | reverse complement strand
TATTTTTTCTTACGCACTACTCTGTTTACCGGAGTGGAAAAGCGCCCTGATACAAGTTGTACTTTCGGTTTTTGCAGGTGTGCTCCACTGTCCCAATCGGGCAGCGAATGATTAAACCATGAGAAAAGTACTTCGGCGGTGGACGGCTATCCCGGAAACCTGTGAACAGTCCTGTGACCTGCACTGCTTGCTGGGCCCCGGGCATCTGCCGCGATGGCCCGGTCAAATGGCCGACCCGCTCGAGGGCGTCAAGCACGAACACTATGAAACGGGTGAAACGCTCTGCCATCGGGGCGTTCGATGCGAGTCCATCGTCAGCATTCGCTCCGGGTTGGTGAAGCTCGTTGACTCCTCAGAAGATGGCCTGCAACGCATCGTTCTGCTGGCGGGGGGGGGGGGGGATGCCATCTGCCTCGAGGCCTTGCTGGATGGATCGATGCCTCACGATGTCGTGGCCTTGCGGCCGACACGAATATGCCGGGTGCCCGTCGCGCTGCTGAGGCAGATCGCCGAAACCGAGCCTCAGCTGTATCTCCGGTTGATGTCTTTCTGGCAGCGGAATCTGGCCTATGCCCAATCTTGTATTTCCCAATTCTCGACTGGCCCGATCCATGCGCGGATTGCGCGGCTGATTCTGTTCCGCGCCAATATAGAGAGAAAGCGGAAGCCTAATGAAATCACCCTGCTGAATCGCCAGGATATGGCCGCGGTGCTGGGGGTGTCGCAAGAAAACATCTCCCGTTGTATCGCAGGATTCAGTCGCGCCAAAATACTTCGTAAGATCAAACGGAATGTGTATTTCTGCGACTTGCCCAATCTTCGAGACCTGGCTGGCTGAAGTGGTTCCTTTTGCTCAGACAAATGGAGGGGGGGCGTTAAGCTCTGGTCATGGATGAAATGACCATCAGGCCCCTGAATGTGGGCTTTTTAGCGGTGCGTCAGACGTCGGCCGGCGTCTGGCCGCCAAGGCGAACCGGGCTAGACTGTTTCTGGTGGGACCCGACGAAATGGTAGGAATGGGAGCACTGATAATCCCTATTCGCGCGAACCGTCAGTCATCTTCATTCTCCTCTTCGACTTCCAGGCGGCCACCGGTATGGCACGTCAGACACCTTGCCATTTTTCCCGGACGATGCGCGCCTTCACCCTCTTCCATGAGATGCCTGACAAGGGCGTTATCAAGCAAAGGCGCACGAGACTCAAAGCCGGCGCTGAAATCGTGACAAGCGCTGCACGAACCGGTGCCGGTGACGCGGAATACGAATTCGCCATGCGGATTCGACATCCCGCCGACAGTGATTTGCGCCAACGCACCGCGATGCTCGGTGTGGCACCCCGTACACGGTTTCTCCTCGCGTATCCAGTTCTTATGAAATTCGGATACCGTGGGTCTTGATCGATCGGCAAAGTGCTTTTCCTCATGGCAAACGATGCATTTGCGGGCTGTAGTCCCTCGGAAGGGCTGATGACAGTCGCCGCACGCCGCGATGTCCGCATGGAACCGACTCAAATCGCCGGGCGCCCAGAGGGCCTCGGGATATTTGATTGTTCCCCAAACCAGCCAGGCCAGCAATAGCGCCGTGGCAATGACGATGGATCGAACAGCACCCCGAGGGAGCGGAAGAAACCGCATCATTCACCATCCGCCAAAATACAAAGCGCCGAGGACATGGACTATAACCAGCGCTAAAAACATCACTACCATGGGTGTGTGAATGATCTGCCAAACCCTGAAGGTCTCCTCGCCGGAGGCCAAATCATAGAGCCGCTCCTCCACCTCGTCTTGGGAAAGTCCCTGATTGTGTAATTCCCTGCGCGCGTCCTTTAACAGATGCAGTGACTTTCGATGCACTGCCACGCCGACCACACCGCTCACCACGACAATGCCCATCGACAGCAAAGCAAGCATTGGAATCAAGGCATGAAAATGCGGCCCGGCGTGGATCAGGATCAACAGAGGCCCGATGATACCGGCCACCTGATGGACCCGAAACCAGCCTTGCGGCCAGCCTGCCTTGCGGCCAGAGCGTTTTTTTAATGAATAAACAAATACCGTCAAAATGACGGCAAGCCCGATCCAGCCCACCGCATGTCCTGTTTGTGTATGACCGAACGGCCATCCGGTTTGGAAACTGAGAAGCACTTCAATCAAGAGACCGCCGGCAATGACCGCGATGATAAAACCCACCACGGTGAAAAAGCGTGCGGTAATGGCCGTCATGCAACTATTCCGGAAATCCCTTACCCCAATTGAGGATGCCTTTCGGGTCGAACTGGTGCTTGATGGCCCGCATCAGGCGGAGGGATGGCCCGTCCAGCTCCCGGTCCACGTAATCGCGCTTCTCGATGCCGACGCCATGCTCGCCGGAGAGGGTGCCACGCAGGCGCAAAACCAGCGAGAACAAGGCATCCAGGCAGTCGTGCGCCTTGTCCGATTCGCCGGGCTGGGCCGGATCATAGAGCAGATTGACGTGAATGTTGCCGTTGCCGGCATGGCCAAAATTCACGATCGGCAGGCCGTAACGCTGGGACAGCTCGTCGATGCCAGCAATCAGGGCGGGCAGTTCCGTCACCGGCACCACGACATCCTCGTTGATCTTCTTGGGGGCGATTTTTCTGAGCGTGGGCGAGAGGGCCTTGCGGGTTTGCCAGAGGGCTTCGACTTCCGCCGCTGTCTCGGCAATGCGAAACTCCAGCAGGCCCTCGTTCTCGGCGGCGGCGCGGATGCTGTCGATTTGCGGCGCCATGGCCTCGTCAAAACCATCCACCTCGATCATGAGTAGGGCGCCCGCCTGATCCGGCAATCCCGCTGTCGAATAACGGCGGACCATATCGATAGCGTTGCCATCGATGAATTCCAGCGCGCAGGGTACCGCCGGCTGCGCCATGATGCGGGCGATGGCGCGGGCGGCGGAACCGACCTCCCGGTACACCGCGCGGAGGGTCCGCTTGGCCTTGGGCAGCGGGGTCAGCCTGAGGGTGGCCTCGGTGATGAGGGCCAGCGTGCCTTCCGAGCCGATCAGGAGGCGCGTCAGGTCGTAGCCGACCACGCCCTTGGTGGTGTAGACGCCCAGCCGCAGTTCATC
>JAJRDJ010000271.1 GCA_028678445.1 Methylococcaceae bacterium | reverse complement strand
GGGACCCACCGTTGTGACCCCAGGATAACCCATCAGCAAAATTACGCGGTTTTACGTCAGCGCTAACAGCCTGCTAGCAATGTCTTAGGCTGGAGTGATGGATGCTTTTTTTCGCCCCGGTTGGCACCATGCGGCACGCATACGGCCTTAATGAGATTTTAATTCAATCTCAATCGGTGCTTCATCTGGTACCTGTATTTTTGATACCAAATCGCATGAGCCTTTTCACTTTGCTGGAGTCGGCTGATGAGAAGCACTAAAGCCAAGCCGTCAAGTCTCTGGGCTGTTGTGGGGACTTCTGGCGTTATGACATGCGTCAAGTGCCCTGGCGTTTGGGTTTCCAGGGCTTCCGCCTCTGCCCCAAGGCTTGCCTTCCCCGCCCCGCCCCGCCCCGCCCAGGCTGGGCATTGCACTGTCTCCCCGGGGGGAGGCCTCCAAGGCTACCACCCAATCTATTCTTCCTCCAGCCTAGCGCAAAGGGTAATTAACCGTGTTGAGAGAGGAGCGTGACATGCGGAATGAATCTGAAGTTGCTGGGGTTGCACTGGGTGCATGGGCAGCAGTTAGTAGCATGACGGGAAGTGTGTCCAGTGCGGCGACCGAGGCCCAGTGCTGGACGACCGGGCGCAAGAAACAAGTCGTCCTGCGCCTGCTGCGCGGTGAATCGGTCGCTGCCCTCTCACGTGAGGTGGCAGTGCCGATCTATAAGCTTAAACAATGGCACGACCGCGCCCTCGCCGGAATGGATGCCGGCCTTAATGAGCAAGAACATGACCCGCGCGAGAAACAACTCAATGAGGCCAACCGGCGCATCCGTGAATTGGTGATGGCACTGGAAATCCTGTGCAAGGAATGGGAGTCAAAACGCCCTCCGGCCGGGAGGAGATCATCGCGATGATCGGAGAGGGTTTTGGTTCGTTATCTTCGGGCGGTAGCAGCATGCTATCGCCCGACACAACTTTTTTCTATGTTTCGCGGGCCCGCTTCGCCTTCTCCATAGGCTTTAGTGCTTCCCCCAAGGCTGTTCAATGCTGAATGCCCTCGTAGCTTAACAGCCCCTCTAGGTTCAGCGCATTATCGTATAGGGCCGTGCGGATGTTGGTTTGGTGGTTATAACGCAGCAGGTTCAGGGAGATAATGCCGCAGTGGAGCGAAGGTAGCGGGGTTACGTATATCCCGCCCAGCCGCAATTGGGCGGCGAGCTCATGCATGAGAAGAGCAACATCAGGGTGGAGACGTGGACCGCTTGCTTAGCCTGAAGCTCGGTGATCGATTCGGTTACCAGCAGTGCAATCGCCCCGAGCAGCGTTACAACCGTGCGATCCAGCAGCAGGAAAGGCAATCCACCCAGAATCATGCCCAGATAAACGAGCAGAAAAATAGCCAGAACGGCGGTCAAGCGCTCGCCTCCGGGGGTTTGGAGAATCGAAGCGCATCCGGGCCGGTGCGGACCACCCGGAAGAGCTGGCGCGGGTTGGGTTCAAGCCGGTCAGTCGCAACCCCCTTGTGCGGGTTTTTCAAAACCCAGCACTCGATAGCGCAGGACGCTCAGCCGGCTGGTCCATTCCAGGAGCAGGGTTTCCGGCACGGCGGACGGATTCGGTATCTTCATTTGTCTGGCCAGGGTCCGCAGGAAAGCATAGGTGGGCAAGGTCCCGGCGGTAATATCCCGCGCGTGGCTGACCATAAACCCGGTCGCGGCGGCCAGCCGGTGGTAGTCCGCTAAGGTGCAGTGCACATCGCAATGGCCGTAAAAGCCGAGTGTCGCGGACCAGCTTTCCGTGAGTCTGATGATCGGCAGCAGCCCGCTGACCGGCACGAAATCCGATAACGCCAAGCGACCGCCCGGTTTCAGCACGCGCCAGGCTTCCTTGAAAAACCCCGCGCGGCTCGGGAAATGGAAAATGCACTCCACCGCCAGGACGGCATCGAAACTGGCATCCTTAAACGGCAACACGCAGGCATCGGCCTGGATCCATGCCAACGTGTTGCCGGTGCGAGGCGTAATACGCTGGTGTGCGCGGTCCAGCTGGCGCGGGTCAATGTTCAGGCCGACCAAATGAACATTCGAACACCCGTTATTCAGGCTGGCCACCGTTCCGCCGAAGCCGCAACCCGCATCCAGGACCCGCATCCCGTCACCCACCCCCGCCGCCTGATAGACCAGCCGCGACAAAGCTTCCGCGGCCCTCGCGAAATCTTCCGGCGTGCGCTTTGCCTGCCGGGGTTCGGGCCAATAGCCCCAATGCACATGCCGGCCGAAGGCCTGCTCCAGCGCCGGATCCCCCTGGTCCAGGAGTTTCAGCAGCACGTCGAAATAGGGTAGCCGAATGGGTGAGGACATATGGGTTGGATTCCGTGGAGCGAATGCTTGAGATGCTCAGACGTGGAGTTACGAAAAGGCGCTTGTGCGCCATCGGCTTCGGAACCTTGGGTCAACTAACCCGCTTCGGCTTCCCTGGCGCATCGACAGTGTAATAATCCCACCAGTAATGCAAGGGCCTGTAACACCGTGATTGATTGCCAATGGATGCATTTCGATGGGTGGCTGGAACCTTGTAGGTGCAAAAACAAAAAGTAGTATGGATCTGGTCAACTGAATACGATGCTATGTAAGCGGGAGTCGAGCCCCGTCGTCGCGGGAGGGCATTGGACCGGGCCGGACGTTCCGGGCACAGAACAGCCAAGGCGGCTGAGTATTCGGCAGATCCGATTCATGAACCGAAACGCGTGTCACATAGGCTGTTTCCGCAGCTTCTCCGTCGCATTTGGGGACATTCGACGGATGCACCCATGAACCTTACCCACTACAAACATCATGATGAACACGGATTGGGCAGCGGAATCAGAACGTGCAGCAAACCCTCCGAAAGGCGGTGCTTCGATGGATCTTCTTACCTTCAAACAACCGGCCATCTGGCGTGATCGTGGGGGCTGGCGATTCGCCCTCGCATTAATACTGGCCGGGATTGCTGTCACTGGAACCGCGGCGGGAGGTCAGCCGTCCGTCCTGGTCGTCGATGCGGGCAGCGGCCGAACACTGCGCGCGGCGGGCGCCGATGCCGTGCGCTATCCGGCTTCGTTGACCAAGATGATGACCCTATATATGCTATTCGAGGCGCTTGATCGGCAGCAGATCCGGCTGCACAGCCGCATGCGGGTGTCCCGCAGCGCCGCCGCCAAACCGCCTACGGAATTGGGGCTCCGGCCCGGACAGACGATCAGCGTCAATCATGCCATCCAGGCCATTACTACCGAGTCGGCAAACGACATGGCGGCCCTCGTTGGGGAAACGCTGGCCGGCAACGAGAGCCGCTTCGCGTCACGCATGACCCGGAAGGCGCGCGCGCTCGGCATGCGCCGAACCGCTTTCGGTAATGCGTCCGGTCTGCCACACCCGGCCCATCGAACGACCGCCAGAGACATGGCGATACTCGCACGTGCGCTCCTCCGCCATTATCCGCAGTACTATCATTATTTTGGTCAGCGACGCTTCATCTACGCTGGCACAGCCCACCCGAACCATAATCGTCTTCTCGGTGCATATCGGGGCATGGACGGCATCAAAACGGGTTACACGCGCGCCTCCGGTTACAACCTGGTGGCATCTGCCCGACGCGGTGGGAAGCGTCTGATCGGTGTCGTCATGGGCTCCTCTTCGGCAGCCGCCCGGAACCGGACCATGGCACGGTTGCTCGACACCGGGTTCAACAAGGCCTCCAACACCCGTCCGTGAGTCCGCGACGTGAGCGCCGATAGGGACAAAGTCTTCGGGCGGATTACGCTCTTGATAATGATGGTCAGATACGGCGAGTTGGGAGACCGAGCCCATGACGATCAGAGACCGCAGTGCTAATCTAGTGTCCTCTTGACTCTTGTTACCCACCAAATCAGCCAGCCACCCAGAATCGTGGCGAGTCCCCACAGGCTTTCCAAGGGTTGGTGGACAATGGCGGACAGGGTCATGGCGGCGACCGCAAGCAGATAGAGTGCCGGCGTCCAGGGCCAACCCGCGACCACCAGCCCGCTGCCTTCGCGAAGGCGCAGACGAATCAAAGCATAAACGGTGACGGCCGAGCTCAAGCCGAGAGTGAAACCGATATACGTGAGCAGTTCCCGAAACCCCCAACTCCACAGCAATAGCAGTGCAAGAGCGCATTGCAGAAATATTGCCCTGCGTGGCGCGCCTTCTTCATACGCCCCGAACCAGCGGGGCAGGTGCCCATCCTGCGCCATGCGCGCATACACTCGGGGACCCGCCATCATCATGGCCGAGACGGACAGAGACAGTGCCAGGGCCACCAGCAAGGTCATGAAATCCGCCCAAGCGGCCCCACCCAGCGCGAAGGCGGCGACGCGTCCGATGTCCACTTTGCCCGCCAAGGCCCCGGGTTCCGCCGCAAATAAGAAGGTGAAATTCAGCGCCAGGTACAGCCCGGTGACGAGTCCCGTGCCCAGTAACAGTGCGAGCGGCAAGTTGCGCCGCGGTTCTCGCACCTCGCCACCGATGTAAACGGCGGCATTCCAGCCGGAATAGCTGAACGAGACCCAGATGAGCGAGGTGAAGAAGGTGCTGGCATCGAATCCAGTGCCGGGTGTGCTGGCGAGTGCGTGGCTGGGCAAGCGTGGATAGGCCAGAAGCATAAAGGCCGCCATGAGCAAGAGCTTGAAGGCGACCGCGACGGTCTGTAGCCACGGCCCTCCGAGGCCAAGGAAACTATGCAGCCAGGCTAATCCACACAGCAGCAAGGTGCCGGTCAGTTGGGGAGAGCTCGACAGGAGCCAAGGTGCCAGATACTCGCCGAAACCATAGGCCGCGGCGGCCATAGGCGCCGAGAAGCCAACCAGCAACGAAATCCATCCCGCGATGTTGCCTGCGGCGGGATGCATGGTGCGGGAGAGAAATAGATATTCGCCGCCAGATTCCGGAAAGCGACGCGACAGCGCACCGTAACTCAGGGCACCGCATCCCGCGATCAAGCCTCCAATCAGCCATGCGAGCAAAACCCAACCCGGCGATGATAGCTTCTCAAGCAGCAAGCCACTGGTCGTAAAAACACCCGAACCCACCATGCTTGCCACGACCAGCGCGGTAGCGGAGGGTAAGCCAAAGCGCCGCGTCATCGTCATGTTTGAGTGCTCAATGGGATGCTGCTAGGGGCCTTTCTGCATGGCCTCTCCGGTCATGGGTACAAACCGGACCGGAAGCACCGCCAGCTGTTCCATCTTTCCGCGCCGCTTGGTGAGCAGGTACAACACCTGATTAAAGGAGGGTCCCACCGGAATGACCATTCGGCCGCCTTCCTTAAGCTGGTTCACGAGCGGCTCTGGGATCTTGTCCGGCGCGCAGGTCACCATGATCGCATCGAAGGGGGCCGCTTCCGGCCAGCCCCGATAACCATCGCCGATGCGAACCCGCACATTGCCATAACCCAGTCGCTTGAGATCGGATTGCGCACGCTCCCCTAAGGGTTTCACGATTTCGATGGTGTAAACCTCCGCAACCAGGGGTGACAGCACGGCGGCCTGGTAACCCGAACCGGTGCCGATTTCCAGCACTTTATCGGTGGGGTGGGGGTCGAGCTTTTCGGTCATGAATGCCACCACGTAGGGCTGGGAGATGGTCTGTCCATGACCAATAGCGAGCGGACGATCCGTGTAGGCCTCTTCACGCTGGCTTTCCGGCACGAACTCATGCCGGGGTACTTCGCCCATCGCTTTTAGGACTTCGGGGTGGGTTATGTCGCGTCCGGCTGATTTGAGCTGAAGTTCAACCATTTGTTTGCGCGCGGATGCATAATCGGATTTATCGGCACAGGCAGACATCATTAGGCTCAACATGAACAGACCACTAAGCCACAACAGGTGTGGCGATTGCTTCGCTTGACACCTGTCCAGTCGACGAAAAGACAGACGGAGACCGAGAAGAAGTATCGGAATCGACATGGCGGGTTGCCTCTCATGTGTATATCCAGCCCTCACTAGGGCCCGGCAAATCGGATTTTTCAGGGGACCAAATTCTATCATCTGGGCTGTTCGTCGATGATGCCAAGCAGTTCGGCTTCGGCGAAGAGCTAATACAGATGGCCCTCTACCTGGTTGTTAGCGAAAATGCCGGGGAAATGGTCCGCGGGGGACAGCGCCCGCCTTCCCTGCCAATCCCCCCCCAGAAGGTGATCATGATGCCGAACAGGAATTCGTGCAGGCCGTCAACACCAATACCAGCAAACAGGCGATGGGCACCTTAACCCATCTTTAACAGCGCCCACGGCAAAAAGCGCGCTTTTCTCCGGAGCTGACCACCTAGGTTATTGATTCTATTGACT